>DMTJ01000291.1 GCA_003477185.1 Lentisphaeria bacterium | reverse complement strand
TCCCCGCGCTTGAAGGATTTGCGATCCTTTCTAGGGGCCCCGGGTCTGGCATCGCGGTCCGGCGTTGGCTTGCTGGGGATGGAGTCTCCGGTCTGTTCTTTCCAGTCTGATAGCGCCGCGCGCATGCGGCCCAGCAGTGGCTGATTCTCAGGATTGCTGGCGAGATTCCGCAGTTGGTCAGGGTCGGTACTCACCCGGTATAGTTCTTCTTCTGGACAGGGGTTCCAGAAGATGTTCAGCTGTGCCGGAGTGAGTGTGCCTGCCCGATGTGCCGCGACAAGTTCCTTGCCCGAGTCCGGGTTCAGGGCTTCCAAGCAGAGGTTTTGCTGGTCAGGCATGTTGTTGCGAATATAGAGCCAGTCGCCAAAGCGGACCATGCGCTCGTGATTGCTGTAGACATGCCAGTTGTGCTCGGCAAATACGACCTCGCGCACGACCGCAGCCGAATCCGCGAGAATAGGGGCAAAACTAACCCCCTGGATGCGCTGATCGACAGGAAGGCCGGCCAGTTCCAGCACAGTAGCCGAGATGTCGATGCTGCTGACCAGACTGCTGGTTACGCCTCGGGCAGCGGTTTGCGGGGCGTGGACGACGAACGGCGGCTTGACGCCACTGTCGTAGAGTCGGGTTTTTGCGCGGGGGAAGGGACGACCGTTGTCTGCGGTGCGGATGATGACAGTATTCTCCAGCACGCCTTGGCTCTTGAGTTCCGCGACGACCAG
This sequence comes from Lentisphaeria bacterium, assembly GCA_003477185.1. Classification (GTDB taxonomy): domain Bacteria; phylum Verrucomicrobiota; class Lentisphaeria; order JABSQK01; family UBA12247; genus UBA12247. The sequence goes on along the minus strand of DMTJ01000291.1, from coordinate 11,813 downwards.
GCCGACGAAGTGATCGAAGCGGCTTACTTCGTGATAGTAGCCACAGAGGTCGGCGCGAGTCTTGGGACCGTCGACCAGATAGGGCGGGACGGTGACTTCCTCTGGCTTGTAGTGCCGTAGGTTCTTGCTAGCCCCCGTCCACGCACGATGCGCGTCTGTTGAGGCATACCAAAAGAAGAAAGGCTGGCCCTTGGGCCTGGTCTTGAGATTCTGCACCCAGTCTTCTTCGGAGCCTGGGCCGCCACCTTTGGTGATCTTGGAGAACGCAGCGTTTGCCACTTTACCCATGTGATGTTTGCCGGACAAGACGGTGAAGTAGCCGGCATCTTTGAGAAACTTCGGATAGAGGACGGAGCCTGGAGGGAGGCTGGTGTGCAATTCTGGTGCGCCGGTGTTGTGGGGGTAGCGCCCGGTGATCATGCTGCAACGGCTGGGGCTACAACTGCTGATCGTCAAATAGGCATTCGTGAAGCGGAGGCCAGCGGCCGCTAGGCGGTCAATGTTGGGGGTCTTTAGGGCAGCATTTCCGTAGCAGCCAATGTCTTCGGCGGAGACGTCATCAGCCAGGAAAAAGACAAAGTTGGGGCGCTCGGCGGCGGCTGCCAGGCTGGCCAGAGTAAGCAAGGAAAGGGTAAGGAATCGTTTTAGCATCTGGGGTGTCTCATGAGACTGTGTGTAGGGAAGGGGAAGTTACGTTCGTTTGGTGAAATTCGTAACCCGTTCCTAGCTCTAGCGAATCAGGTACGCGCTACGAGCACGCTTGCTTCTGCTGTGCCTGCGGCGCTCGGACCGAGAGAAAGAGTAGCTCTGCAAAGGTGCACGTCCAACCTTCACAACTTCAGGTGTGCCCCATGCAGTATGGAAGTCGTGGTGTGGCGAGATTAAGTGCCCGATGGGCAACGAATTGCGCACGCCGGCCGCCTCGTTTTCCGGCATCTTTTTCAGGGGAGATATGCCACAGCCCGCCTGGGACACAACTTTAGCGGTTAACTCCAAACGGGGCTCGCCGTCACTATTCTCAGATCCGGCCCCGGTAGCGAAACCGCCGACGGGCGATCCACTGCTGGCAATTCTTCAGACGCAGAACGCCGAAGGTGCGTTGGAGTACCACGAGACCCGCCTGAATACTGTGCCGTTCTCTGGACCGTGGGTTGCGGAGACCATTAATGTGCTGGGCTTGTTGCATCGTGACTATGCGGATCGCTAAAGCGAGTGGCGCCGCGCTGCCCGCAAAGCGGAGTGTTGGCTCTTGGCTACAGCCGGCTGTACACCTGACGAGCTTGAAGTGCTAACCAGTTCGCGAATTGCCGCCAGAAGCCCGTAATGGCCTTCTCTCCAAAGTTCAAATTGCACCAAGTCGGCGCGGCTTGGGGCAAGCGCCGAGGCGGCCGCCGCACTGCATTAGCAGTTAGTTGAGGGCATTTCGGGCGCTCGCATTGGATAAGCACTGGCCATTGCGGTTGAGCGACAACGGCGAGAAATCAGCCTGACTGGCCCAAAGGCTACGGACTCCGAGGCAGGGATCGATGCATGGTAAGACGCTCGTATGCAACAGGATAAACCGGTCTTTTTCGAACTTTCCGCGTAGGATGAAAATCCGTTGGTGGGGCGAGTTGAGCACGGGACGATGATGGGCAGTTGTAAACTTTCCTTGAATGGTGAGCACGCTTGGCGTATCTTCGGGGATCCCGGAACGAACTCACTCACAGCTAGGACGCACATGGCCAAACGGAATCCTGAGAAGACGCGCAAGAATATTCTCGACGCAGCCGTGAAGGAGTTTGCCGGTGCTGGGCTCGGGGGAGCGCGTATCGATCGCATTGCTGAGGAATCCGGCTGCAATAAGCGCATGATCTATCACTACTTCGGGAGCAAGGATGGGCTCTACCAGGAAGTACTGACGGCGCTGTACACGGAAATGCGGCAACACGAGCTCGCTATCGAACTCGACGAGGCCAACCCCGTGGATGCCCTCGTGGAGCTGGCGGATCGAACCTTTGACTTCTTTGTCCAGCGGCCCGAGTTCATCCGCATTCTGAACGATGCCAATCTGACGCAGTCGCAGCCTTCGGCCGAAACCGGGCCCCGTGGCGACCTGACCGCAGATTTGATCCGCCAGATTGCGCAGCTGTTAGATAAAGGGCAAAAGGCGGGAACTGTGCGGGCCGGGCTCGATGCGACGCAGCTCTATGTCAGTATTGCTGGGCTAGGCTATTTCTACCTGTCGAACGGGTATACGCTGGGCGCTCTGTTTCAGCGCGACCTGCTGGCAGCTCCGGAGATCGAGGTGAGACGCGATCATGTGCGAGCTGCGGTTCAGGCGATTGTTCGTGAGCCACAATAGCGCTCGCAGTTGAAACGATTCCCAACGGAGAATTCGCCAAGACCTAACGAAAGGCTCTGTTGGGCACTCAGAGCGGGAGCACAAAACTGCCAGCACGAGCGGCGGTCAACAGCAAGATTGGCGTCAGAAAGGTGAGGGCGATGTAGCTCAGCAGATAGGCCACGCCCTCGGAAGGTGAGCCGCCGCTTCCTCTTCCTCTTTACCAACTAATCGTCCGTCTTGGTCTCATCCCAGTGCCCACGCTGGTATGTTTACCTGTGGTGTTAGTGTAGTGAATCGTAAGTTACTCTGAAAAATGCTAGTCGTCAGTTCCCGGTCCCATAGAGTTTGCCTGGCTTCTCCGTGAGTTCGACATACTCGATTATGCGCCATGGCCGAGCACCGCCCTGTGGCACCTCGTGTGGCCTGCGCCGCAGCGTATGCGCAGCCGCATCGTCCCGAAGGCCCGGATTCCCTCTGTGCCTTCATCTACGGAGTGAACTTTTGTAGGAAAAGAGATGCGGCCGTCGGGTAGTGCGTCCAATGAGCGCTTGAAGCTACTGGCCCCCTTGCCCTTCTTCGTGCTTTTTCGGGTATGGGTCTGGTAGCTCAGGTCACGGTAAAGAACTCCCTTCAGGTCGCCCCATTTCGGATTACATATCGCCTTTGCCCTCTTGTCTATCTGCAATTCTACGTCGGCAGTAGAGTCATAGAGCCAACTGCAGCCCGTCTGCAGCAGGAGCAGAAGGGCGATAATAAATGGAGCCAATCTTGGCGAGAGGCGGACATTGAGAGTCTGGGGGAGGATTTGGAGACGCTGGCGTTCCTATCGTTATACGAAGGATCGCACGCAAATGTAAGAAACTCTCTTAGGAAGGTGCGATCGGGTTTCTCGTGAGCTGAGCCCGAGGCGTCCAGGCAATGTGCACGCAGGACAAGTTCTTGTGGCTTTCGAATCCTTGCATCTCGCGATTCTCACTGGAGTGTTACCAACTCCTGCAACGCCGAAGAAAGGGAATTCGATCGATGCCGTCAAATGGAACAGGCACGTGCTTTTGGCACTATGCGTTAGCACTCTCACTTGTGATCGTTGCCACGTCCTTTGGGGGCAGCCCCACCTCGACAAACTCTCCGGTGCAAGTTTTGTTTGTGGCTGGTCCCGATACCCACGGCTGGGGCCAGCATGACCACAATGCGGGCGTTGATCTCTTGGCGAAGGCGTTGCAGGACGCGATGGCGGGAAATGTGGCCGCCCGGATCGTGCGAGAAACGTGGCCAAGCGCCGAGGACTTGGCATGGGCGACTACCTGCGTGGTCTATTCCGACGGCTGGCAACGCAGCCTGCTGAAGGGGCCGGAGCGTCTTGATGCTGTGGAGGCATTCATGAATGCCGGCAAGGGGGTGCTCCGGATTCATTGGGCAACCGGGAGCGACAAACAGGATCAAGAGCGCCACCGAGAACTCTTTGGCGGCAACATGGAAAACGGGTTTTCCGTACATTCCACGGATTGGCGCCAAAGCTTTAAGCTTGCCAAACATCCCATCTCTTCTGGTGTAAAGCCCTTCCAGCTCTATGACGAATGTTACTTTCACATGCACTGGCATAGCGGTGACAAGACCGGAATCGCTGATGTTCTCACGGCGATCCCTGAGCCTGGATTTCGCACGCGTGCAAGTTCGGCCATGGCCAACGAGTCCATCAAACGTGGCGATGATCAGACCATCGCCTGGTGTTTCGATAGACCGGCTGGGGGCCGGGCATTTTCCTACACCGGTGGCCATTATCATTTCAATTGGGCAAACGACAACCTGCGAAAACTCATGCTCAATGCCATTCTGTGGACCGCTGGCGGCCAAGTCCCCGAGCGGGGACTCGCAAGCGAGAGACCCACTGCTTCTCATTTTCTGGAGCAGCTTGGCAAACCCAAAACTGGCGGCAAGAAGAATCCGGGTTGGACTGCGGAGGCATTGGAGGGATACCTAGACTTGATCAACCGTCCCAATACCAGCTTTCATTGGCGCCCCTTTGATCGCAAAGCTTTACCCCCGTTGCCGAAAGTAAAAAACTGACTTCGGCAGCTCAACGTGCTAGCAGCCTGTCGGACTTAGGATGATCGGCTGTAAACCTGATCGATTCGCTCCGATTTTCGCCAAGATCGCCGTAAGTCTGACAGACGTGCTAGTTGGCGGCCCGTCTTCAGGAGCACGGTTTTTGCCAAGCTTACACAGCCCGGTATCGACCGGAATACACACGCTATGGCCAGATTGCTCCCGCCGCCCAATTTTCCTGGTCTGCGAGTTCGTCTCGGCTCAAAGAATCCACATGGCTGTCCGCGAACAATACATTGCACAAGCTACGATGGATGGGATTGGCCTTCTGGGCCGCAGCGGCCGTGATGACTCGAACCACGTAGATCTGGTTGCCGTTGGGCGGGTAAATGCTGTCGATGAACAGGTCTTGCGCGACAGGTTCGATCATCTTGGGCAGATACCAGCCGCCGTTGCCGTCTGCGAACAACTTCTGCCATCCCGAAATCACAGCATTGTCAAATGCCGTTCCGCCATACACCCACGTCTCGCCGCTCCAGCCGGGTGGAGTTGCGGACGGACATGTCATCACACTGGCGTCTCCCGCATTCGGCGTCGGCAGGTACCCGCCCTGTAGCAACGTACGAGACCAGAATGGTGTTGACCAGCCGCCGCCAGCGATGTGTGCAATACGCGGCAGATAGCCGTCCTCATCGCCCGCATAGGACGCACTCGACAGCCCAATCTGTTTCAAGTTGTTCGTGCACGTGGCACTTCTGGCCGAGCTTCTGGCATTTGCCAATGTAGGCAGCAGCAACGACGCCAAAATCGCGATGATCGCAATCACCACCAATAGTTCGATCAACGTGAACTGCCAAGTATGTCGCTTGCCACCGGGCGTGACAATTGGCAATTGCCGACATACCAACTGCCTGAACTTGTTTGTTTTCTTCACTGCGTGTCTCTAAATTAAAACCGCCAGTTCATAACATGCTATAAATCCAAACGGGCCCTTTGCCACCCGCCCCTGACAATCTCGTCCGTGGCAAACGCCGCCTTTGCCCAGCAAGGATACGCATTACCCAGCGCGCAGATCTGCGCCACGTTGCTGCGGGCGTCGACTGACTTCTGCCATTCGCCCGGGGCTCAGCTGCAGGGGAGTGGGGTGAAGCGCCAGGCTCAGACGAGATAGGTCACAAACTCGATGGGGCCATGGGCGCCGATGACCAGGCATTGGGCGATATCCGCAGTCTTTGATGGCCCGGCCATAAAGACGCCGTAGCCGGGCAATTCGCCCGTCCCAATTCGTGCGTATGCCTGCGCCATATTGCTGACAATATCAGCGCGTCGGACGATGACGGCCAAAGTTTCCGCCAAAAATGGCCGTGCGCGCTCCGCTTCATCCCTGAAGGGGATCCAAATGGCGGCATTCTCAGCCACGGCAAGTTCGCCTTCCAAAAGCACACCATCCGGCCCGCAACGGTTTGCGAAGTCCGCAACTGCCGAGTCCGCAGAGTCCATCGCCACCACCAACCCACCGTTCTTTTTCATCATTGCCGAGAAGCTCACAAACGGATCCTCGTACTGAATGGCGATGTCCTCAAGTACCAGGTCTGCTTCGCCCTTGGGACGATTTTCCCGCAATGCTGCCAAGATAGATGTTCTAGCTTCGGTCATTTCTGGTGCCTCCGATAGCGGGCACGAAAGCTTTCCGCGGGGACCGGTGGAAGATCACGATTGGTTAACCATTTTTTTGCCTCACTCGGCAGGACAAAACGTGGGCCTCGCAAGGCGATGCGGGCGCCGATTCCTGCCAGTTTATACAAGGTTGGGCTCGACAGCACCTTGCCGGCCAGCTTCATGGACCTGATCTTTTTGCGATCCCCGTACCCCATCTTCACCAATTCACCACGCCAGGCCAACAGCTGCTGATGCAGATCGATCTTGACGGGACAGACGTCTGTGCATGATCCGCACAGCGTCGAGGCAAATGGCAGCGAATCATGTGTCTTGGGATCCTTGCTGGGAGCCAGCGTGGAACCAATTGGACCAGGCACTGTCGCCATATAACTATGACCGCCGCTGCGCCGATAAATCGGACAGGTGTTCATGCAGGCACCACAGCGTATACAACCCAACGACCGCCGAAAATCCTTGCGGCCCAATAGTGCCGAACGACCGTTGTCGACAATCACTACGTGCATCTCGCCCCCTGGCTTGGGCTTGTGAAAATGACTGGTGTACACGGTAATAGGCTGGCCGGTTGCGGAGCGCGCCAATAAGCGGGTAAAGACGCTAAGATGGTCGAACTTCGGGATAATCTTCTCAATCCCCATGCAGGCAATGTGCAGCCTTGGTAAGCCTGCGCCTAGGTCTGCGTTCCCTTCATTCGTGCAGACCACGACTATCCCCTTGTCGGCAACCGCAAAATTTACGCCCGTGACGCCCGCCTCGGCCTGCAGAAAGCGTTCGCGCAAATCCTTCCGTGCCGCGCGCGTTAACTCCGTCTCATCGGTCATATCCGCAGGCGTGCCCATCGTCTTGTGAAAGGTCTCCGCAATCTCTTCCTTCTGCAGGTGAATCGCGGGCAGCACGATATGACTTGGTGGCTCGTGGCGCAGTTGCACGATGCGTTCGCCAAGATCTGTGTCGATCACCTCCATGCCTTGTGCTTCTAAGTGCTCGTTCAAGCCGCATTCCTCGGTCAGCATTGACTTGCTCTTGACCAGCTTTTTGACTCTGTGCTTCGCCAGAATTCCGTGGACGATTCGATTGTGTTCCGGCCCATCCGCAGCCCAATGCACCACAATACCGTTTTGTTGGCACTGCGCCTCGAACTGCACCAGCAGATCATCCAAGTGCGCCAACGACCACGCCTTAATCCGTGCACCCTGTTCTCTCAGTTCTTCCCATTCCGGGATCGCCGAAACTGCAGCATCTCGCTTTGTACGCACGCCCCAGAGTGCCTGGTCGTGCCACGATGACTTTGCGGAGTCCGCCACAAATCCTGCCGCTGCTTCCGGATGCTTCATGCCCAGTCACCGTTGAGCACTTCAGCAATGTGCGCAAATTTTAGGCCACGATCCTGTCGCGACGACAAGCCGCCAAGATGCATGAGACAGGACATGTCTGTGGACACGACCAACTCTGCTCTGGCCTGTTGAAAATCGGAGAGTTTGTCATCGCCCATCGCGCAGGATACGTCGACTTCGTCAATTGAAAACAGGCCGCCGAAGCCGCAGCATTCGTCGGGGCGTTGTAGTTCGACGAGCTGCATGCCGTCTACCATTTCCAGCAATTGCCGTGGCTTGCTGAAGGTCGGAAGTGCGGGACGCTCGCTCCCTGTCGCCAAGCGTAGCTCACGCGTGCCGTGGCAGGCCATTTGTATGGCAACAAGCTTGCTGCAGCTTGCCTGCAACTGGGTGACCTTGACGACGTCGAGTAAGAACTCGCAGATTTCGTAGGTTTTTGAGACGACGCTCGAAGCGGCGTTGCCCACGATTTTTGGGTACTGGTGCTTGACCATCGCGACACAACTACCCGAGGGGGACACCACGTAGTCGTACCCCGAAAAGGTGTCCACAAAATGACGTGCCGCTGCAGCGGCATCGCCACTACAGCCGGCGTTTGCCATGGGCTGTCCGCAGCAGGTTTGTGCCTCGGGAAAGGCCACGTCGCAACCATGGTTCTCCAGCAGTTCGACCGTCGCCATTCCAGCGCTGGGAAAGAACTGATCGACGTAACAGGGAATAAACAGGCCGACTCGCATCCTACTTCAGTGTCCGTATGAACGCGAGCAGATCGGCCACCTGTTCAGGTGAGAAGGCGTCGATCAGGCCGGCCGGCATCACGGATCGTCCTGAGCGAAACCCGCTGGATGCGATGTCCGCCCGTGAAATGACCATTTCGCCGCCGCCCATGAACCGCAAGGCGACGCCACTGGCATCTTCGCGCGCCAAATATCCTTGTACTGCAGAGCCGTCGTGCTTAAAGACCCGGTACGCAGTGTAGTTCCCTTCAATCGCAGCATCCGGATCAAGGATGGCCGTGAGCAGATGCTCAGAGTTGCGATGCGCGGATCCGTCGAGTGCCGGCGCAAAACCGGCCCCCTTGCCCCCCACCGAATGGCAGCTCAAACATAGCCCGGTAAACAGGGCTCCGCCCGTGGCGAGGTTGGTGTTCTTCTTGGCAGCTGCTGGCAAAAAGCGAGCAAGGTTCTTGTGGGCTTCCTTGACCTGAGCGGCACGAGCGGCCTGCAGGTCCTGCAGCAATCCTGCTGTGCGCTGGTCGCCCTTCGTACTTGCTGCCACTCGCGCCACCAGGGTGCGATCGACCAGTGCTTTCGACAAGGTCCCAGCATCCAGCAGATCAAGGACAAGCCGTGCGCCAGCGGTACTGCCGCTCAGGCGATGCGCCAAGCCAGCATGCGAGGCCGCAGGTAAGCCCTTGGCGACCTTGGGCGCCAGCAGTTTTGCGGACTCCGCATCGACTGCGGCCAGCGCTGCCAGTGCAGCAATATGTGCCGCTGCACCACGATCTGCTGCGAGTACGGATTTTATGGTCTCCAGGTGGGCGGTGGGAGCCCGAGCCAACACATGGACCGCGGCCGCTGTAAAAGCCGGATCATTTCCCTTGCCCGGGAGTAGGCCCGCCATTGCTGCATCAAGTCCGTCGATAGTCAAACGGTCAGCGGCAATCGCAGCCGTGCGCGCTTGATCGGCATCGCCACTGGTCAACATCCGCAAGCACGCAGGCTTCAACATCTTGGCCAACTGCGGTGATGCAATCTGGGCAAAGTGTTCGTTAGCCATGGTCACGAGGTACTCGCTGCCGTTTGCGGCCAGCACCGGCGTCAACGCTGTAACCACCTGCGGACTTCGTAATAATCCACAGGCCGTGATGAAATGCTCTGCGCTTAATGGTTTGTCCTTGATGGTTGGCCAGGTGGCGAGAAAGGCCTTGGCTCGCGCCTCGATCGACAAGGCTTTCGCCGCCCACTCCAGATGGCTGGTCGGCTGCTTGGCAGCCAATGCAGAACTCAGGTATTGATCCAACTCACGAGGATACTTCTCTAAAGCCATGCGCGCCAGGTAGCGCTCAAACTTACGCTCGTAGTCGCCGCCCAAATTCTGGGATTTGGAATCGGGCAAACAAAAGCCGACGGCCAGGTCAATGAGCGCTGGCGATGCCTTGCCATAATCGGCAAGCGTACGCAGAACTTGGGAACGCACCATGACGTTTTTCTCAGCCAAGAACGGGGTTAGCCGCGCCGCCAGTTCGGCGGGTTGCACCGGCATGTTGCCCATGGCCCGCACTGCCTCACGACGAAGGTCGCCTAGGGGCGATATCAAGAGACTGCGCATAAGTGCCCCGTCGTAGTGCTTCAGGCCTTCAAGCGACCATAGAGCCAGGATGCGCGTGGTTTCGTCCTGCGACTCATCGCCACAAATGGCGGCAACTGCTGGCGCTAACTGCTTCGCGCTCCGATCCACGATCTGGTGCCAAGCAGCACGCTTGGCCCACAGAATCGGAGACTTCAGTTGTGCGGGCAGTTGCTCCGCTGGCAGCGTGTAAAAATTGATCGTCTTGGGTGGCTTGGCGCCGGTATAGCGAATGCGCCAGATACGCCCGTGCGTCTTATCGCGATCGGGATGCTCGCGCGCGACTTCGTTGTGAGAGATGATCTTGTTGTAAAAGTCGGCTACGTACAAACAGCCATCGGGCCCAAACTGCATGTTGACCGGGCGGAACCAATCGTCCTTCGAGTCCAGGAAATCCTCGAGCAGTTCAGAGGTGACGGTGCCGTCCGGATTCCGGACGACCCGAACCACGTTGATCTTGCAGGAAATGGGGTTTGCCAAGAAGGCCAAGTCACGCCATTTCGCTGGAAACCCCTCTGCGGTGTCATCGGCGAACGCTAGCCCAGATAGCCCTGTACCGCCGACGCGAAATTTGTGTGGCGGCGTGAGTTGTGGTTGGTAGCTGCGAATCTTCGCATTCCCGATGCCCTTGTACCCGGTACCCGGCTCCATAGGGGTGACGGAATGCCCATGATCATTTGCCTCGCTCCCGAACCACTGGCCGTTGCCACGGAGGGTGTGCCCCCAGATGTTATTGAGGCCGGCGACGAGGACATCGTGCGCACCGCCATCCAGCGAGAAACGGCCAGTTTTGGCGTAATCCACCCGGTCGGTTTCGCCGGTTTTTACCGTGACGACGTTCCCTTTGTTCAGCGCGCCATGGGCATAGTGCACCCAACCACCTGGTGCCCGGACCAGCAAGTGCGACATCGTGTGAGTGTCGGTATAGCCAAACCCGCTCAAAACCGTATTCCATTTGTCGGCCTTGCCGTCGTTGTCTGTGTCTTCCAAGAACAGCATTTCTGACCCGTGGGCGATAAAGGCGCCGTTCTTATAAGGCAGAAAGCTCTGCGGTATGGTCATGCCGTCGGCCCAGACCGTAGCAGGCTTGGGGGCGCTGGTCGGATCTTCGATGATCAGGATTTTATCCGTGCCGTTCTGTTTCCCTTGATACATCTCTTTGATGGTGCGAAAGCGCTCGTCTGCCCACTGCATGTCGGGATTGTCCATGTACTTGAGCGTCTCGCCCCAACTCGCCTTCGGATTGGGGTCGAGCGGATACATCCCGGCCGTATTGGTCCATAAGCGACCGGCGTCGTCAAAGGTCAGGTCAATCGGGTTGATCACGCCATCTTTCTCACTGGCGACTAACTCGACCACAAAGCCCTCGGGAACGGTGAATCCGCGCAGTTGCGCTTCCGGCGTCCAGGCTTTGGTACGCTCAGACTGCGTCTTCTTTTTTCTGCGAGCGGGCTTGCGGACCTTGGCAACCTTGGGCTTGGCGTTAGTAAACACGATGTCGTCGACCCCAATGTTACCCCAACCGCCACTTACTTTGTCGACAATCTGAAGCTGGACTGTCTTTCCTTTGTGCTTGCTCACATCAAAGTAGGCCTCCGCCATCTTGTTATTGCTGGACCCGCTCGCCGTGTGAAGTTGCTGACCTTCGCTGATGAGGTTCACACAGGTCTGGTTCGCGTGTGCACCACCGCCAATCAGAAAGCGAATGTAGGTGTGTGTCACGGTGAAGGGGGCCGACGTCAGCAATCCAGTCGCGCGGTCGCGCTGGCCAAGTTCCCCCAGAGCTGATGCATGACTATTTACGCAATAAGAGCCTCGTGCGTTTACGTCGCCCTGATAGCTCGGTATGTCTGAAATCTTCACCGGCGCTTTGCCAAAAGCATTCCCTGCTACGGTCCAGCCATCGTAGGTGCCGCTCTCGAAGTCGGCAAACATCACCTCGTCCTTGGCTAGGGGTGTATTCGCGGCCTTAAGGGTAGGGACCCCAGGACCGTCGTAGGTCAACGGCTTGAGCGTGATCTCCTTATACGCAATCTGGCAGATTCCGCCGGAATGAAGCTGCAATGCGAACCGTCCTTTGG
>DMTJ01000342.1 GCA_003477185.1 Lentisphaeria bacterium | reverse complement strand
CTGTTTTGCAGGGCCTTCTCTATTCTCTGCCCAGCAATAATTCAATTGGACCTTCATTGCACTTGTCGCAAATGAAAGTACTGTCACGGTACCCGCCTGCTGACTGCGGTCAAGCAGCGAATGGCCTTTTTCTAGTATATGTTTTATTGAGCAATCGTGACACACCAACGATAGAGCATTCTACCTGCGCGCATCCATCCACACCTGCTTTAGCAAACCGGTCATCCCCGTTGTCTGGGACCTGTCGGATAACACTGCCGACCTGGCGCCTGCCAGCGCCGTCTTTCTACAGGGCGGAGAAGTCGGTGACTTGCCACGAATTCTCGCCCAGTTCGATGCTGAACCCCTGCGGCATCTGGCCGTCGCCGTTCACCTCGACCTGCTTGATGGCTTAGAGTCTAATGACGCAGCCGTCCGCTGGCTCGCCGGTTTTCCACGCTGCGCCGGAATTATCACCGTTCGCCATCGACTCGTGCCAGCGATTCGCAAGCAAAAGATGCTATCGATCATTCGGCTCTTTTTGCATGATGGGCGCTCGGTAAAGCGGGGCGTCTCGATGTTGCAGCAGGCCAAGCCAGACGCAGTCGAAGTTCTGCCGGCCATCGCCGCCACTGTCGCGGACGAGGAGCTCGCAGCGCTGCGCGTGCCGTTCATTGCGGGTGGGCTGGTTAAGGACCTCGAGGCTCTTCAGGCGGTCCTGAAGAGTGACTGCAAAGCCGTCAGTACAAGCAAAGAAAAGCTATGGCGTCTCAACGACTTGTGACCCGCTGAGTCGCAACGCTTGCGGAGTTCGCAAACCTGCGATTCATGACGTCGCCGGGCGTCATCAAGTCACCGAGTCATCAAGTCCAAGCGAACTCGAGTTGTGCGATTGCCTGCCGGTTTCCTGAGCTCTGGAAATATGCTCTCGCTTTTTCATAACGCTGAATTTCATGCGAGTCTGTCATCGCCTGCTTCTGGCTGGTGACGATTGTAGTCTTCGACTACCGGACCAGAATGACGGTTCCCGTGAGCGATTGTTGGCCAAAGTTCAGGCTGTCGATCCCGGCCCGAAAGTGGTCGGCCCCGCCGTCATCGAATGTCAGGACGTAATCGATCCCCCCGTCGCCGGTGAAGTTGATTGCTACCGGCTCCGCGTCGCCGGCGTCGAGTGTGCCAGTCGTGTGCGTAAAGACGGTCGGTCCGCCCCCAGACTCCGCAATGGTAATCGTCCAAGTGTGATCCGGCTCCGTCATATCGTCGGCATGACCGATCACGAGAGAGTTGACTCGAAGGGCGATCCCCACAGGAACGGAAAAGGTCACAGTCGGGTCGGCCTCACCGCCATTGAGATCCAACTGAAGGACTTTCCCGTCACCGACCGTGGCAAAACCGGCTCCCTGGTGAATCTCCAGGACATTGGGTGAGGGCGCCCAACTCAGGGCAATGTCAGGTGTACCGCCGTTGAATACGCTGGCACCCGCGATGTCGGCGGAAAGATTGCTGCCGAACGAAAGCGACAGGTCAGCATTGTTGCTCTGCCCCGTGTCAAACGTCAGGATCGTGGTGTTAGCGCTGACATAGGTGGACAGCTGAATAGAGTCAAAATATCCATCGTTATTGGTCCCGGCATTTCGTGCGGCAATCAACCGGACCTGGACCTGGCGCGTACCGACTGGCGCAAATTGGAAATGCGTCAGGTGCTGCCATGTTGGGGCCTCGTCATATGGGTTGTAAATAGCGCCAGAATCCCAGGAGTCCAAAACAACAGCTGATGCGTCTTCATATTCAACGATGATTCGTGCGGTATCGCCAGGATCCCTCCAGCCACTTACGTATCCGGAAAAATCAAAGAACTGAACACCGGCATCGATATCGGACGCATAAGCTGAGACGTCCACGGTCTGGGCCAGCTCGTGGTTGGCTCCGGCCCCGGGATTAAAGTAATGCGTCCCGGCCTGAGGCGAGGGACTGGCGGAGCGCTGCGTCCAAGTCGTCCCGACGATTTCATCCCAGCCCGGTATTTCACCACCAACCAGAAGTTCGTCATTGCCCCCGTTGTTGAGGAGTGTTGCCTCTGAAATCGACGCAAGAGCGAACGTCGCGACGATTGTGAGGGTGCTAAGCATTGTGGAGAGTAGATTACCGTTCATGGGGATCCTCCTGCGTGTTGGGTTGTTAAATCCGGTGGCCGACAGTTTTGCGGCCTGGCTAGAATACAAAAAGGCCCTGCAAAACAGCTGAGCACACACGGGGTCACCGCGTCTGGTCAACAGACTGTTTTGCAGGGCCTTCTCTATTTCTCTGCCCAGCAGCAATTCAATTGGACTTTCACTGCGATTTCTGGCACTGAAAGTGTAGGGACTATACGGGGGCTCTGGCTGCGGTCAAGCTTATTTTACCGTGGTCAGACTGTTTCCCCGTTGATCCTATCGCTCTTTCGGCTCTATTTATGCGCACGCCCTAAGGCAGCACGATCTCTGCCATGTACACGGCTGCCTTGCCAGCGCTGTCCGTCCTGCTGTAGATGATGGACCGGCCGTGGGCACCGAGGATGGTGACATTCGCCAGGGGGATCTCCCACGTTTGGTTGTTGGCTGCGTCATGCACCACAGGGGGGGGAGTCATTCTCGAGGAAGAATGGCCGCGAAAGAACGCAGAGAACGCAAAGAGTCCGGAGGGGGGCGGCGCTGCCGGAGCATGGTCAGGCGATGGGCAAGTGATCCGTAGATTGTGCAGGCATGGATTAGAGCTGGCCGTTACGGCCCGCTCAGCGCCGAAATAGACTTCAGAACTTACCTGCCCCCAAGATGATTCCCCCGAAGGAATAGCCCGCTAAACACGCGAAAGTACCTTATTTGATGATTGATTTAGAGCAGGAGTTGCACTAGCTCTTCTTTCGCGCGATTTGCCGCTTCGCTGCCCCCTTGCAGGGAGCCCGGCTCCCTGGAGGTCGGCTCGCGTTCTTAGCGGGCACCTTCTTCTCTGCGTGTTTGCGGGAGATTCTTACGCCAGATTGGGGGCGAGCCAGCGGCGAGCTTGCGCTAGGGGGATGCCCTTGCGGGCTGCGTAGTCCGCAACCTGGTCTTGCTGAATGCGGCCTAGGCCGAAGTAACGTGCGTCGGGGTGCGCGAAGTACCAGCCGGAGACCGCCGCACCTGGGAGCATGGCAAAGCTCTCGGTGAGGGTCATGCCGATGCGCTTGTCTGGCTCGAGGAGCTGCCAAAGCAGGGCCTTCTCGGTGTGATCCGGGCAGGCGGGATAGCCGGGGGCCGGCCGGATGCCCTGGTAGCGCTCGCGAACGAGGTCTTCGTTGGTCAGGGCTTCGTTTGCGGCGTAGCCCCAGTATTCTTTGCGTACGCGCTCGTGAAGACGCTCGGCGAAGGCCTCGGCGAGGCGGTCTGCCAAGGCCTTGAGCATGATCGAGCTATAGTCATCGTGATCGGTTGCGAACTCCGCAAGTTTGGCTTCGATCCCGATGCCCGCGGTGACGGCGAAGGCACCAAGGGTGTCGGCCAAGCCGGTCTCGGTAGGGGCGACGTAGTCGGCCAGGCAGAAGTTCGGGCGGTTGGAACCCTTGGCGGATTGTTGCCGGAGTTGATGCAAGCGCATGCGCTCGCTGCTACGGCTGTCATCGGTCCAGAGAATGATGTCATCGTGATCGACGCTGTTGGCGGGAAACAGGCCGAAGACTGCTCGGGCTTCGAGCCAGTTCTCGTCGCAGATGCGGTCGAGCATTTCGGTGGCGTCTTTGAACAACGCGCGTGCTTGCTCACCGACGACGTCGTCTTCGAGGATGCGCGGATAGCGGCCGGCCATTTCCCAGGTTTGAAAGAACGGGGTCCAATCAATGGAATTGCGGAGTTCGCAAAGGTCGTAGTTTTCGAGGACTTTGATGCCGGGCTTGTTGGGGGCAGGGGGCTGATAGGCTGTCCAGTCGATCGGGACTTTGTTGGCCCGGGCCTGGGCCAAGGTGGCTGACTTGCGGGTCTCTTGCTGCGCGGCACGTTGGTCTCGGAGCGTCTTGTACTCTGCAGCGATGCCGTCTGTGTAGCTCGTGGCTTCATCGCCGAGGAGCTTGGTGACCACGCCGACGGCGCGAGAGGCGTCGATGACGTGAATGACGGGGTGGTCGTAGTGCGGCTCGATCTTGACTGAGGTGTGCAGCTTGCTGGTGGTGGCTCCGCCGATCAGCAGCGGTTTGTCGAACTTCAGCCGCTTCATTTCGGCGGCGACAAAGGACATTTCCTCGAGCGATGGCGTGATCAGGCCGGAGAGACCAATGATGTCACAGTTTTCTGCGCGGGCAGTTTCGAGAATCTTCTCGCCGGGGACCATGACGCCGAGGTCGACGATCTCGTAGCCGTTGCATTGCAGGACGACGCCGACAATGTTCTTGCCAATGTCATGGACGTCGCCTTTGACGGTTGCAAGCAAGATCTTGCCAGCCGAGGAAGTCTCGGACTTATCGTCTTCCATGAAGGGCAGCAGATAGGCGACTGCCTTCTTCATTACGCGCGCTGATTTGACGACCTGGGGTAGAAACATCTTGCCGGCACCGAACAGGTCACCGACGACGTTCATGCCGTCCATCAGCGGGCCTTCGATGACGCGGAGGGGCTTCTCGGCGGCGAGACGGGCTTGCTCGGTGTCTTCCTCGATGTAGTCGGTGATGCCTTCAACGAGGGCATGGCTCAGGCGAGCATTTACGTCCTGCTCGCGCCAGGAAAGGTCGGCAGCTTTGCGTTCTTTGCCAGCCCCGCGGAAGGTCTCGGCTAGCTCGAGCAGGCGATCGGTGGCATCGTCGCGGCGGTTGAGGACGACGTCCTCGACGGCGTGGCGCAGGTCCTCGGCGACATCGTCGTAGACGGTCTGTTGGCCAGCGTTGACGATGCCCATGGTCAGGCCATTCTGGATGGCGTGATAGAGGAAGACTGCGTGAATCGCCTCGCGCACGGCGTCGTTGCCGCGAAACGAGAAGGAGACGTTGGAAACGCCGCCGGAGAGCATGGCATGCGGTAGAGTGTCGCGAATGGTGCGGCAGGCTTCGATGAAGGAGATGGCGTAGCCGTTGTGCTCTTCGATCCCGGTGGCAATGGCGAAGATATTGGGATCGAAAATAATGTCTTCGGCGGGGAACCCGACGGTTTCGACGAGGATTTTGTAGGCGCGGCCGCAGATCTCGACCTTGCGCTCGTAGCTGTCTGCCTGGCCGTCTTCATCGAAGGCCATGACGATCACCGCGGCGCCGTAGCGGCGCACGAGTTCGGCTTGGTGAATGAAGGCGGCTTCGCCTTCTTTGAGGCTGATGCTGTTGACCACGCACTTGCCTTGGATACAGCGCAGGCCGGCTTCGAGCACGGCCCACTTCGAGGAGTCGATGACGATCGGCACACGGGCGATGTCTGGCTCTGCGGCGAGCATGTTGAGGAAGCGGGGCATGCACTCGAGGGCTTCGAGCAGGCCTTCGTCCATGTTGATGTCGATCAGCTGGGCACCGTTCTCGACTTGATCGCGAGCGACGCTGAGGGCTTCCTCGTAGTTGCCGTCCTTGATCAGGCGCAGAAACTTGCGCGAGCCGGCCACGTTGGTGCGCTCGCCAACGTTGACGAACAGCGAGTCTTCGGTGATGATGAATGGCTCAAGCCCAGATAGGCGGCAGGCTGGCGGAATCTCCGGGATGGCGCGCGGGGCCTTGCCAGCGACTGCCTTGGCAATGGCCTCGATATGGGGCGGGGTGGTGCCGCAGCAGCCGCCGACGATGTTCACGAGTCCGGCATCGGCCCATTCGGCGATGTGCTCTGCTATCTCCGCAGGGGTCATGTCGTAGCCGGTAGGCGCGAGTGGATTGGGCAGGCCAGCATTGGGATAGGCCGAGACTGCGACGTCCGCAATGCGGGTGAGGTTCTGGACGTAGGCCCGGAGTTTATCGGGGCCCAGGGCGCAGTTCAGCCCGATGGAAATGGGCTGCGCGTGGCGCATGGAGTACCAAAACGCCTCGGTGGTCTGGCCGGAAAGGGTGCGGCCGCTGTCGTCGGTGATGGTGCCCGAGATCATCACTGGCAGGCGGAGGGAATGATCGGCAAACCAGGTTTCGCAGGCGTAGATTGCGGCCTTGGCATTGAGGGTGTCGAAGATGGTCTCGATCAAGAGCAGGTCGACGCCGCCTTCTACCAGGCCGTCGATGGCCTCGTAGTATGCGTCTACGAGTTCCTGATAGGTGACGCCGCGAAAGCCAGGGTCATTCACATCTGGAGACATGCTGGCGGTTTTGTTGGTTGGTCCGAGGGCACCGGCGACATAGCGGGGCTTTTGCGGAGTGCGCAACGTCGTGGCATCTGCGGCTTCGCGAGCGAGGCGGGCGGCCGCTACGTTTAGCTCGCGGGAAAAGGCCTCAAGGCCGTAGTCTGCCTGGGAGATGCAGTTGGCGTTGAAGGTGTTGGTCTCGATAATGTCTGCGCCGGCATCCAGATAAGCCTGGTGGATCTCGCGGATGAGATCGGGCTGGGTCAGCACGAGCAGGTCATTGTTGCCTTTAACAGGGCTGGGCCAGTCGGCGAAGCGCTCAGCGCGATACTCTGGCTCGTCGAGGCGGTAGACGGTTTCCCCGGCTTCCTCGGCGGCATCGCCCTGTTCCATGGGCACGATCTCGCGTGTGCCGTTCTGGGTGAGCACACGGTAGGTCTGGAGCATAGAGCCCATGGCTCCGTCCAAAATCAGGATTCTCTCGCTTAGTGCTTGCCGCAGACGTTGTTCGATATCGTTCATGGAATGTTCTTAAATTATTCGCGCGCGTGTGAGGAAAGAGCATACCATGCGCATATTCGCAGATTCCGTAAGGTTCGAACGGCTGGATTGTCGCTCACCTGTCGAGCCGCATGGTTCTCCGCCAGAGTGGCGAGGTGCTGTTCTCAGTCAGTCCTCCCTAGGATAACGGCGCGAGTAAGACTGGGAGCGCCGGATTTATCCGGCATTCCTGACCCTCATGCCGTTAGAGACGGCCCGCTATTGCGGGAGTGGCTACTATCAGCTTCTAGCGTGTTGCCCTTGAGCTGCATCATCATCAAGCCCTGCCCCCGCCCGAAGGGCTCTCCTGCACCGCGCCACCCAGGGCCTCTTAGAGCGCCTGCGCGACTAATCCAACCCTTGGGAGCGCAGGCGTCTCGCCTGCATTATTCTCCTTGCGGACTCCGCAGATCCTCTTGGGCCGATCCATTCCAGGTGCGGACTCCGCATTCTCAGCCCCCTCACCAGCGATATTCAACGCTCAAGTCTCCCGCTTTCCGGGAGCACCTGATTGTTGGCTGTCGCTTCCATCAAAAACGGCATCTAGGTCACGTTCAATGTCACTCAGTCTGGCGAGCTGCATCGCGAATTGGCGCTGGACACTGCGACGGCATTGCACGAGCAAAAGAGCATCGAAAATCCCTGGAACTGCGATCGGAACTTCAAAGGTTCTCCCATCGAGCGTTCCGCCTATACGTAGTGCAACGGCCCCCACCGAAGCCATTAGCAGCAGTGCCTGGAACCAACGTCGAAAGACAAGGTGATCGGCCGGGGCGCGAGCCTGTGGGAGGCAGAGGATACTCTCGAACTCTTCGACCTCTCCCGAGGCTTCAGTCCGCATGATGCCGTGCCCGAAGAGGACCGACATGGCAACGCTCATGCCGGATGCTGCCATGAGTGCGGCAACTAATTTCCAGATGAACTCCCAGATAGTCTTATCATATCGTTACCGTGTCGATCCGGTTCAAACGAACTCTCCGGGCCGCTGGACTGACCAACTCGGAACACGCGGAACCCTAGTTCAAGACCAGCTCGCGATGCGAGCCATCGAGTTAGCCAGAGCAGGGAATTCCACAGCAAGGAAGGAAAGAAGGGAAGAAGATCATTTGGCAGTCCCTTCTACGAAAGGTCCGCTGTCGCTGATTGCCGCGGTTGACAAGATGATACGAGGCATTCTCGAACTCTACCCGCAAAGGCCGGGCCATGATTCAATCCTGCTCCGATTCCAAGGAATAAACCCTACCACACCGCAGATTCAAATTGCATAATCATTGCCCCTGACCCCGCCGAAGGGCTCTCCCATTGCGGACTATCCGCCAAGCCGGCGGCGCAAGGCATCCAGCCAACTCTCCCATGCCTCAGGCTCCGGCTCCTCGCTGAAGCCCTCGAACGTCGTTTCCTGGCCACGATCCGTCCTGATTCCCGCGCAAACACGACACAGAAGGAGGTCCGCCCCGTGGTCTTGGCCCGAGAGAGGTAGACGATCCGCATTGCCCCCATCAGGCAATAGAATCGCACCACCGGCGGCATCGTCGCAATCGAGCCCGAGCCACCAATGCCCGGCCCAGACTCTCGGCGATCACTTTGTGCGTCTGTCCCGCCTCGTCGTCCACAGCCAAGTAGGCACCGCCTGGCAGTAGCCAGCCGCCTTCCTCGCGCAGGGTCATCTTCTGGCGATCAACCGAACGGGTGAAGTTGGTCAGGCGTTCGTCGTCAAAGTGTCGGTTGTAGGGCATCATGATCGAGTCTCGATGCGGAGGTGGGAGGGAAAGTCGGTGGGGGGGGGACATGCAAGAATGCTTGTCTTGATACAGGCGTTCCGCTTGTTATGACACAATTCCCCACCAGGCCTGACTTGCTGTAAACTGATAAGATCGGTAAGCAAGTTCGGGGCTCCTTCAGTTAGAGCTGATAGCAAAGATTGATTCCTGTCGAGACCTGCGGATCTTCGCCGCGCGTCGAGGCCAAGATCGACGCGGTCACGCTCAGGCGGTCGTTGAGCTGATGAGTTGCTTCAAAGCCGCTGCGAATCCACTCCTGCTTGATCTCCTCGCCGGCAATGCTGAAGTCGAACAAGCCCTGGACATTGCCGCTGATCCTGTCCTTAGTCGTCCAACCGCCTGACGCCCTCGATGGTCGCCTAGCGCGAAGCTTGGCGAGGAAACAGGAGCCGGGCGACGAGTAAGCGTGGGGCCTGCATGGGCAGTGAAGGAGTCGAGGGAGGGGCCCGCCTGGTAGCAACGACAGGAGAGCGTGGGACATTGTCCAGCGGAGAGGGGGAGCGGAGCCTACTTCGGTGAAGAAGACGGTGGTCTTTAGATTTGCCGGATAAATCCGGCGCTCCCAGTGGTGGGCGGAAGAAGCCTTTCGATTGGGACTAGGATTCGAGGAAGTTTGCTTGTTTCCCTTGACGATGGAAAGCGGGCCGGTTAGATAGGCTTCGCAATCGATGAAATGAGTGAGAAGGATGATCGGGAGACCCATGGCTGAATTTACGCACCTGCATTGCCACAGCGACTACAGTTTATTGGACGGCGCGTGCCGGATCAAAGATCTCGCGCAGTTGACGGATGAGATGGGAATGGACTCGATCGCGATCACGGATCATGGCAGCATGGCCGGGGCCTTCGATTTCTATCACACGATGTCCAAAGCGGGGATCAAGCCGATTATCGGCTGTGAGTTCTATCTGGCTCCCGGGAGTCGCTTCGAGCAGAACCCGAACCATTCGAATTGTCGTGGCTATCATCAGCTGGCGCTGGCGAAGGACAACCTGGGCTATCAGAACATGTGCAAGCTGAGTGGGATCTCCTACCTGGAGGGTTTCTACCACAAACCGCGGATTGATCGCGAGTCGTTCTCGCAGCACTCGAAGGGGATCATCGCGACGACGAGCTGCCTGGGCGGAGAGGTGCCGCAGGCACTGCTGAATGGCACCGAGAAGCAGGCAAAGGAGATTCTCGGAGACTACCTCGATATTTTTGGCCGAGAAGATTTTTATATCGAGATGCAGGACCATGGCTTCCGGGAGCAGGAGGTGGTGAACCGAGGGCTGCTGAAGCTGGCTTCGGAAATGGATGTGAAGCTGCTGGCGACCAATGACGCGCACTATTTGACCCGAGATCATGCCTTGCCGCATGAGGTGCTGTTGTGCATCGGCACCCAGAAGACGATGAAGGATGCGAACCGCATGCGTTTCTCCGGAGGGCCGGAGTACTATGTGAAGAGTCCTGAGGAAATGGCGGAGCTGTTTAAGGACTATCCGGAAGCGCTGCGCAACACGATGGAAGTGGCCGAGAAGTGCAACGTGACGATGGAAACCGGGGTGAACCATTACCCGGTCTATGATCCACCGGATGGCTCGGATCGGAACGACTTCCTCAGAATACAGTGCAAGCTGGGACTGCTGGCCCGCTATGGGATAAACCTCGAGACCAATGGCTACGAGGGGCAGGATGCGGAGGGCAAGGCGGTGTTGGACCGCATGGAGCATGAGATCGCGATTATCGATCGCATGGGCTTTGTCAGCTACTTTTTGGTGGTCTGGGACTTTCTGCACTACGCTCGGAAGGAGGGGATCCCCGTGGGGCCTGGGCGCGGTAGTGGTGCCGGGAGTATCGTGGCGTATCTGCTGAATATTACTGATATTGAGCCGTTGCGCTATAACCTGCTGTTTGAGCGCTTTCTGAATCCGGATCGCGTGAGCCCGCCCGACTTTGATATCGATCTTTGCGAGCGTCGCCGGGTCGAAGTGATCGACTACGTGCGGAACAAATACGGCGCGGAGAATGTGGCGCAGATTGGGACCTTCGGGACCTTGAAGGCCAAGGCTGTGCTCAAGGATGTGGCGCGGGCATTAGGACGGCCTTTTGAGGATGGAAACCGGCTGTCTAAGGCGGTGCCTGCCGATCCCAAAATGACGCTTGCTCGGGCCTTGGAGGAGAGTAGCGAACTGGTCCAGATGCGCGAAAATGAGGAGTGGGTCGAGGAGATCTTCAAGTACTCGCAGCCGCTGGAAGGGCTGGTCCGCAATACGAGTATTCACGCGGCCGGGGTGATTATCGGCGATCAGCCGTTGACGAACCTGGTGCCGCTGGGAAGAGGGCAGGGGAACGAGGCGATTACCCAGTATCCGGGCGGGCCCTGCGAGGATCTTGGCCTGTTGAAAATGGACTTTTTGGGGCTGCGAACGCTGACGATCATCAGTGACACCGTGGCGATCGTCAAGAAGGCGATGGGCGAGGAGCTGGTGCCGATCGACTTTCCGCTTGAGGACAAGCCGACCTACGACCTGTTGAACCAAGGCAAGACGGTCGCGGTTTTTCAGCTGGAATCGGGGGGGATGCAAGACCTGTGCCGTAAGTTTGGCGTGGACCGTTTGGAGGACATCATTGCGTTGATTGCGCTTTACCGGCCTGGGCCGATGCAGTTTATCGACGAGTTTATCGAGCGCAAGATGGGCAAGACCAAGGTCGAGTACGACCACCCTGACATGGAACCAGTTCTGAGTGAGACCTACGGGATCATGCTCTACCAGGAGCAGGTTATGCAGGTGGTGCAGGTGCTCGCAAAATTTACGCTGGCAGAAGCGGATCTGCTGCGTCGGGCAATGGGCAAGAAGAAAATCGATGTCATGGCCGCCCAGCTCGAGAAGTTTATCGAGGGCTGCGCTAAGCGTGACATCTCAGCGGAGCGAGCCAAGCGCATTTTTGATAAAATCGAGATGTTCGCAGGCTATGGATTCAATAAATCCCACAGTGCAGCCTATGGCCTGATTTCGTATCAGACCGCCTATTTGAAGGCGAATTATCCGGTCGCGTTTCTGGCTGCCAACTTGTCGAGCGCCATGTCCACTGCCGATGCGGTGACAATCCTGATCAGTGAGGCGAATGAGATGGGCATCCAGGTGCTGCCGCCAGATGTTAATCGCAGCGATCTGGATTTCACCGTGGACGCCGGGTCGATTCGCTTTGGGCTGGCCGCAATCAAGGGCGTGGGCCACGCGGCTTCGGAGGGACTTATTTCGGCGCGTGAGGAGAATGGCGACTTCGAGACCAT
>DMTJ01000511.1 GCA_003477185.1 Lentisphaeria bacterium | reverse complement strand
AATCAACAAATAGCGGCCCATGTTTGCGAACAGCGCAGTCAGCGACGGGTCTGCCGCGCCCTCCCGGTAGGCTGCCAGACGCTGATCGGTCGGTAACCGACTGTTGTCTGTTTCCGGTAGCTGCAGCGTAACGCGGTTGAAAAACTGCGCATGGTCTCTCTTCTGCGCAGTCCGCAACTGGGCGTAGGACTTGGTCTCGGCCTTATCGAGGTCGCTCGTTGTCGCGCCAAGGGGATCGGTCAGCTGGCGTCCGGCGATGCCGCGGTAGTCCGTGGCCGCTGCAAAGAGCAACAGCACCTCGTCTTCGCTGCTGACCACGAGCCTATTGCCGTCGGCCTTTGCTGTGCCACCTACCACACGCAGACGGCCGACGTAGAGCATGCCATCTTGATCGTAGCCATCGTTGAGATGTCCGCTGATCAGCAGCTCGCGGTCATTGACGGCTGTCGTTTCGAAGCGCTCCGGGCGATCCAGCGCCACGCTAAACGCAATCGGCCCGGTCAGGCGTGAGACAAATACCTCATCAGGCGCGGATACAAAGTGCTCGCGGCTGAACGATGTCTCGCCCCGCTTGTAGGTCACCGTTCCCAACCCGGTGCTGAGATCCAGCTCGCGCCGATAGTCCGTGACCGGCTCGGTCGTACCGGAAAAGGTCAGGCGCAGGGTCCCAAGCGTCTGATAGCGCCCAAACGGCGAAATCTTGTTGGCGTATTTTGGCGCTCCCTTGGTCGGGAACGCCTTACGCTTGAGGGCATTCGCCTCGGCAAACTTCTCCTCGGCCAGCAGGCGGCGCATTTCTGGGAGATACTGGTAGCCACCAGGCACATTGTTCTCGCCGCGTGATCCAGACCAGACCGATTCTTCGTTGAGGATAATGCGTTCCTCATCCGGGCTGCCGTAGACCATAGCACCGACCCGTCCGTTGCCAATCACCAGTGACTGATCAAAGCCTTTACCTGGCTGCTTGAACCAGACTGTGGTGGCAGGACTTCCCGTGAACGGCGCGTCTGAGCTCGAGATGGCTGAGGCAGGCACAGTGGCAACCGGAGACTGGCCTGTACTCTTGGCCGGGGCCTGCTGCGCTTTGCTGGCGGCTTCCGTGGCCGTCTTTCCAGCTTTCTTAGTGGCGTCATAGGCCGCTTGCTCTTGCGGTCTCAAGACACCGTCCTTATCGAGGTCCATCCGGTCAAAATGCTCGCTCCACTGAGTTGGGTCGTAGTGCTTTCCTCTGGCCTCGATGTTCTTCTTTTTGTTGGCAAGATACTCTTTTTTGGTGGCGCCATCTGCGGATTTTCCACGTTTCACCGATGCGGCCTGCGCATTCGAGGCTGCTGTGATCCCCTCCCTCTGCAGCAGCGGTAGCAGCGCCTTGGCCCAGGCCGCATAGCCGTCTGGATTCAAATGGAGCCGGTCACGGCTGAAGAGGCTGGTGTTTTGTCGTCCTGTGGTATCCACAAAGGCCTGATTGATGTCGACATGGAACACCTGACGCCCGTCGGCGAGGCGAGGCAGCAAGGCATTCACCGCATTGACCCGGTCATTCTCCGGGCCTGGCTTGCGAGGAAAAAGGGAAAAGACCAGCAGCTTTGCCTCCGGCAAACGCGTGCGCAGCTCTGCCACGACGGCCTCGATACCCGTGAAGATATCGGCGGGGTCATCCGGCGCATATCCCTTCTTACCCTCATGCATATGATTGGTACCGATCATCAGTGTCACGAGCTTGGGCGAGAGCCCATCGACCGCGCCATGCTGCAGGCGCCACAGCACATTCTGAGTCCGATCGCCAGGAAACCCAAGGTTCAGCAGCTTGATGCCGTTAAGTGCCTCGGGATGGCGACTCCAGGCATGGGTAATCGAGTCGCCGATCATCACAACGTCGATGTCGCCTGATTTGGCTTCCTCGAGCTTCTCCAGGTGCAACCGTGGCATGAACTTCTTCAGCTTCGACGGCACGGGTATGACGGTTGAGGGCTGCGCCGCGGCCACAGTGTGCAGGCACAGCAGGCCACCAAGTAGAACGACTCCCAGCAAACTACGGTTCTTCATCTCAATCTTTCCACAAATCAGGTTGTTGTTATTTGAACAGCGCGGGCTCCCAGTCGGGAATCCCACGTTCCTTGAGCTGCTTTTCGTAGCGCACGGCCTGCGGGTTCTCGCTGGGATAGGGGTGGTCCTCGTTGACCATCAAGGGCACGGTTTCCTTCCACCATGTGCGATAGGATTTCGTAAGGCGTTCCACGACTTCCGGGTGTTCGGACGCCACGCTGGTCGCTTCGAAGGGATCGCTCTCGATGTCGTAAAGCTCATCGTCGACCAATCGCCATCTTTGAGTTCGCACGGCCCATTGCCGTTTCTTGTCACGGGAGAGGTTTGGGTCTTCGTCCTTCTTCCAACGTCCGACGTGCGTATACAGCTCGCGATCCGCCCAGGCGGCATTCGGGTCCTTCAACAACGGCAGCATCGAGCGTCCATCGAGCGTCTGGATGCCATCCGGGATCTCCGCTCCCGCCAACTCGCAGAATGTCTTGTACAAATCGATGTGTGCGCACAGTGCGTTGACATCCACACCCTCGCCCAGTACGCCCTTCCAGCGCCAGAACGCAGGAACGTGGGTCCCGCCTTCATACGCGGAGCATTTGCCCGACTTGAAGCCCGCCGTGAACATCTTCTGTGGCTTTCCGTTTTTCTTGCCACCCCGCCCCGCTTGGCCATTGTCGGTCATGAAGATTACGAGTGTGTTGTCCCAGGCGTCCCACTCGTCGAGCTTCTGCATCAGCAACCCGAAGTTGTCGTCAATGTTCTCGATCATCCCATAGCGCCCGGCGGTGTTCTGGTCCCAGCCCGCATCGAGCCACCGCTTCGTGTAGGTCTCCGGCGCGATCATTGGGCCGTGAGGGGCGTTCGGCGAGATGTAGGCGAAGAAGGGCTTTCGGGCCTGATGTTGCTTTCTGATCCAGCCCAAGGCGGCCTGGAAGAAAACATCCGTACAGAATCCCTTGGTCTGAACGATCGTGTCATTGTGCAGCAGGACGTTGTCGAAGTACTTTCTAGACCCCCGGTTTGGCGGAAAATCGCCGCAGCTGCCCCTGAACTTCTGGCCAATACCGCCTGCACCATGAATAAGGACCTCGGTGAAGCCGCGATTGTAGGGCTGGTACTCGTCCTCGTCTCCCAAGTGCCATTTGCCGAAGATCCCGGTTTCATAGCCATTCTTCGCCAGCAGTTCAGCGAACGTGGTCGTCGACAACGCCATGCGATCCCGCTCGTGGATCGTATGGG
>DMTJ01000465.1 GCA_003477185.1 Lentisphaeria bacterium | reverse complement strand
GGCTGGGCATGTTCGTGATCGTGATTGGCAAGGTCTTTTTCAATGACCTAGCGGCGCTGCATCAGCTGTATCGCATCGTGGCGTTCCTGGTGCTGGGGGTGCTGATTCTCGGTGGCTCGTTCCTCTATGTACACTTTCAACGACAGCCGGAGTAAGACTGATGCGTACGGTCTGTTCGCTTTTCTGCGTCCTGGGTCTGATGGCCTGGGGCGGTGATGATCCTGGTGATTTTAAATTCTCGCGAGAGCTCTCGTGGGCTGGAACTCCAGCCTGGGCGCTTGTGCAGGTAGACGGCCATGTCGCGGTCCACACACGGCGCGATCTCGGAGACTTACGGCTCTTTAACCAGGATGGTCTAATCGTGCCGTATCTTCTGCAACAGGCAGCCAAACGCAGCCAACGCCGCATCCGTGAGCCTTTGCAATCGCGCCTGGCGGACATCGAGCGCGTCGGAGAAGGCAGGCTGCAGATTGGCGTGGAGGCGAAGGGCAAGGTCCCAGCCTCCGGCTTGGAGTTTGCGACCAGCAGTCGTGGCTTCAAGCATGCGGTAGATGTAGACGTGCTCGTTCAGGGGCAATGGCAGCGCCTGGTCACTGGAGCGACCATTTACGACCGCGGCAAGCTCTCCCAGCACCGCGAGGTCACCGTGATGCTTCCGGCACACGCCGCCGTGGACTATCGAATCACGGTAGGGCCAGACCAGCATCAGGGGGTAGGCCCGGTTCGGACCGTGACGCAGACCGCGCATGACGACGGCAGGTCCTCTGTGACCGAGATCAGGGCGGTGCCTGACAAGGTTCTGCAGGTTTCAGCGATCCAGCTCTTCAGTTTCGTGAAGCGCGTCGAAGCCAAGGCAATCTACGATACCTGGCCCGTGACGCCGAGTGGGAGCGAGCAGACAGACCGCAACGAGACCATGGTCGCCTTTCCGCGTGGGCCGCGCGAGCTTACCAGCATCGGGCTCACCGTGGGGGAGCAGGCTTGGGCTAGAACCGTCATCCTCGAAGGGCAGGCAGGCGAGGGCATGTGGCAGAGGCTGGGATCGGCCAGATTCGTGGCAGTTTCCGGGGCTGAGCAGGGCGACCACATGATTCATCTGGGCGCGGATCGGCATGAGCAGTATCGACTGCGAATTCCAAACAACGATGAGGCGCCTCTCACGGTGCGCACAGTCTTGTTACGCGGGCCGCGGTATGAGCTGGCATTTATCCCCACCGGTCCTGTATCCCTGAGCTACGGCAACCCGACCAAGGGCCACCCGCAGTACGCCGTGGGGGATGTGCTGGATCGGCTAAAGGACCAACTTCCAGGCGTTGCGGAGTTCGCAAAACCTGTCCCGAATGCGAATTACGCACCAGGTAACGTGACGAAGAAGTGGCTGAGCGATCGGGCGATGCTGGGCATTGCGCTGGTGTTCATGGTCCTGGCCCTAGGGGCGGCGCTGGCTCGCGGGGCCAAACAAGTGCAGTGACCGCTTGCAATCGCCGCCTGCGCGGCGACAATATGGCTTGGATCTAGTGTGGTGAATCACAGGTTCGTCGAGAAATGCGAGGGCGTTTCGGCGCTCCACCGCACCGGCGCCACCTCGCCGATGGCCCAGCATCGACTCGTGATCACCAGCGCACCGGAGCATCCAAAATGCCTTTCGCATTGACCTACGAACTTATGATTCACCACTAGCAGCCCAAACTCTGGCATCGCGTTATGTATCTTTTAGTTGCGAAGTTCGCAATCACCACCTTGGTCATCGTTGCGGTTTCAGAAATAGCGAAGCGTTTCGACCGCATGGGGGCATTGATTGCGGCCTTGCCGCTGATCACGATCATGGTCATGATCTGGCTGCATGTCGAGCAGCAGCCGAGCGAGAAAATCGCCAACCACGCCTACTTCACCTTTTGGCTGGTTCTGCCGAGCTTGCCAATGTTTCTGCTGATGTCCCGGATGCTGCGGCAGGGGACAAATTTCTGGCTGGCGCTGTTGGCCGGGATTGCCCTGACCGCCCTGTGTTATCTGCTGCTGGGCTGGGGGATGAAAGCCTGCGGGATGCCGATTCTGCCGCAAGCCGCCGCCGCCGTCCGAGGCCCTTCTGTAGTCGAGTAGCTTGCCTGAGAGCGCCAACAAGGGCGAGAACGGCCCAAAAAACGACTCGAGTCTATCTTTTCTGCGCCCTTCGCGAAGCACGAGGGCCTTTTGTGCCTGGCTGGGGGCGCAGGCGAGACGCCCGCGCTCCCAAAATCAGTCGGTGGGGATCCGGAGGCGCTGGCCTACGCCGACGCGGCTTTCGTTGGGCAAGATGTCACGGTTCATGTTGTAGATGACGCCCCAGAACTTCTCGCTTCCCAGCTCCTTCTTGGCAATGCGCGCCAGTGAATCTCCGCCTTTTACGGTGTACCAGCGAAAGGCTTTCTCTGGCTGATTGGGTGGTGGCGCGGTGACCTGGGGAGCGAGCGTAGTCGTCCGGGACGGTGTGCTGCCTGGCGTGCCGAGCACGATGACTGGCGGCTCGATCGCTGCTGGCGGTCGTGCACTCGAGCGGGGCCGCGGCGCTGTAGGGACGGTAGAGGGGCGTGAGGCCGGCCGTGCCACGCGGGGCAATTCGGGGCCTTCATAAATCAGGCGCAGTTCTCGCAGCAGGTCGCGCTCGACGCGATTGAGCCACAGCCGCACGGCGGCGTTCTTCTGGTCGTCGACCGATACCTTGAGAAAGGCGCGGTAGTGGAGGATGGCACCGTTGAGATCGTGCAGGTGGTCTTCGGACAGCATGCCCAGTTCAAGGTGCGCTTTGTGCGAGCCGGGGCTGCGCCGCAGGCACTCGCGAAATGCGGTCACAGCCTTGTCGGGCTCATTGGCCTGGACATGCTTGCGCCCACGCAGATAGAAGCGGTTCTGCTCGTTTGGCGCCTCGCTACTGCCACAGCCAGCCAGCAGACTGCCAATGAGGCAAGCGAAGAGGAGATTTTTCCCCAAGGAGGTCATGGGTGTTGGATTCCAGCGTTTCGGGAAAGGTGTGAAGCGGAGGGGTACTATTGTCGATTCATGGTCCGTAACAAGCGATTATTCCGGCCCTGATTGAGTGCCTGGCAGAATTGTATTGGAAAGCAGGCCGGCGGACATGATTAGCTTCAAGGCATCCTCGACTGAGATGTCGATCAGCTTACAGTGTTCCTTTTTGGCGATCAGCAGGAAGCCTGACATGGGGTTGGGCGCGGTCGGGACGAAAACCATGTACTTCTCTTCACCTTCATGGGGGATGGTCGCGGTGACGAAGCCGATGGTCTGGTGGACGCCGCTGAACATGGCCAACTCGACCACGGACTCGAATGCGTTCTTGTTCTTGCCGCCAATGGCATCTACGAGCTGGCGGGAAGCGGAATAGATGGCGCTGACACCGGGGATGCGCAACATCAGGGCCTCGGCTGCCTTGATGGCGCGTCGTCCCACCACATAGGTGGTCAGAGAACCCACGAGAAAGAGGGCGCAGATGACGAGCAGAATGGCCAGGATGGGCGTCAGCCAGTCAACGCCGGTACTGGAGATGCCGAAGTCCCAGTGTTGCCGCAGAACGCGTACCAGCGGCTGGATGAAATCCTGAAGAAAGCCGAGAAGAAGCCGCAGGATGAAGATGGTGATGGCGAGTGGGACCAACACCAACAGCCCAGAGACGAGACGGAAGCGCACCTGTTTCCAGGTGCGCCGCATTACGCGTTTCATAGCTTCAGCGCGCGAGTAGCGCTGGCCCCTGGACGTGGTGAAGGACGTTGAACGACAGGGTCCCGAGAAGTAGCTCGCGGAGCGACCGGGAATGGCCAGTTACGCCGATTATGGCTAGCTGCTTCTCATCTTGGCAGGCGGCCACGAGGGCTTCCTCCGGGTTGCCATCGGCAAGCTCAAGCTCTGCGCCAGCAACCTGGCTGCCGGAGTAGTCGTCATCGTTGTCCTTTTCGCGGATGTGCAATGGCTTGACTGCGCAGTCTGCGAACAATTCGTGCAGGTACTCGGCCCACTGAATCGCTGCCCGGCCTGGGCCGCTGTCGTTCACGCCCACGACCATAGTCTGGGGCTTGTCGAAGAAGCGCGGGGTTACGAGGCAGGAGCATTTCAGGCGGCGAATGATGCGCTCGGCATCGGAGCCTACAAGGTGGCTGCCGTCATCGCAGTTTTCGCCGCGTCGGCCGAGAATTACCAAGTTCGCGGACTTCGCAGCTTCGCAGATTTTCTCGGAGCAGGCGCCGATTAGCAGGTCTGTTTTGGCGGTCACTCCCAGTTGCGCAGCGATCTTGCGGCCGCTCTCCAAGACGTTCTCGCCACGGGATACAAGCCAACTACGCAGTTGCTCCGCGTTGTCGCGGTAGGGCGCAGCGCCGAGGATGCCGCTCAGGTCCATAAACAGACTGCTGTTGTAGAAGCGCTGCTCGACGCAATGCACGAGTGTAAGTTCGGCGTCTGCCTCTTTCGCGAGCATGACGCCCCATTGGATTGCGGGCTCCGCATACACGGAGCCGTCGATTGCGACATAGATCTGGTGAATGCTGCCTTTCATGGATAGTCCGCAAGCGCCTCTTTCTGCTCGGTAATCACTGGCATTTCTTTGGCCTTGTCGGCGTTTATCTGAATGTAGCTTTCCCATTTCTCGGGCAGGTCATCAATCTCAAAAATCGCGTCCACCGGACACTCGGGCACGCAGGCACCGCAGTCGATACATTCTTCCGGATCAATGACGAGCATGAATTCGTCTTCGTAGAAACAGTCTACGGGACAGACTTCCACGCAGTCTGTGTATTTGCATTTCACGCATGGTTCTGCAACGATGTAAGCCATTCAGGCGCCTCCTGAGAGTTGGTCGATCAAGGTAGTTGTGGAGTATCCATCTACGAACTGAATAAAGCTAAACCTACAGCCTGTCGCTTTCAAGATGGGGTACTCATCTCGATTCAGTGTTTCTTCGGTATAATCGCCGCCCTTCACGTACACGTCTGGCGGGATCTTATGGAAGACGGGGATGGCGTTATGGCTGTCGAATATGACCACCGCGTCGACGGCTGCTAAAGCGGCGAGCATGAATGCCCGGTCATGTTCGGCGATGACAGGTCGGGATGGGCCCTTTACCGCTCGCACCGAGACGTCGCTGTTTACCGCGACCAATAGGGCGTCGCCTTCGGCACGGGCGGCGGTGAGATAGCGGACATGGCCCGGGTGCAGCAGGTCGAAGCAGCCGTTTGTGACGACTAGCTTGCGGCCTTGCCCGCGTAGGGTCTCG
Source organism: Lentisphaeria bacterium (assembly GCA_003477185.1). Lineage (GTDB taxonomy): Bacteria > Verrucomicrobiota > Lentisphaeria > JABSQK01 > UBA12247 > UBA12247. Next base: position 3,957 of record DMTJ01000465.1, on the reverse strand, counting down.
CGCCAGGCAGCTGCCTCGTCCAGAGAGCGTATCTTTTGCTCGACTTGCATCGCGATGTCCTTGCTCAAGGTTTCAATCTGGGGCCGTGGGCCAGTACATAGTGTTCCGCTTCAAGACTCCAGAGGCCCCGATGGCGATCACAAATCTCGGCTAAGGCGGCGTAAAAGGGGGCTTGTTCTCCACGCTTGGCAAAGTCTTCGATTGCCACCAGTGGCATGTCAAAATGCGTGTAAAGGAGCTTCTTGCCACCGGGGAGAGTGGGTAATTTCATAGTCGCGTCGCGGGCGGCGGTGAGGCCGCCGACATGGGTGACCAGAATGGCTGGATCAATCGTGCCGTCGCTAATCCACTCGAGGGCGAGGCGCATGTCTTCGGTGTTGCCACCGCTGGTTCCCACGATATGGGTACCGCGGTAGTGGACGTTGTAGAGGTTCAGCGGCGCGGAAAAGTCGGTGTCTGTGGGGCCAGCGAAAAAGTTAAGGCAGCCACCTCTGGCGAGTAGGCTATCGGCCTGTTCGATCAGCGACTCGATTGCGGCAAAGACAAAGACATCATCGAACGTGCCAGCACTTTCTTGGCGCACGGTTTGCGCGGCTGCTTCGGATGCGGTGTTCTGGTAGATCAGCTGCACGCCATTGTCCGCGGCTGCCTGGACCGGGAGCACGGTGGCAGCGCGATCCAGTCGTGCTTGGTCGATATCGGTCACCAGCAGGACGCTGGGGCGGCGTGGGCCATAGATTAGCAGGCTGATCATCGCTAAGCCCATGGGCCCGGCACCCGCGAGAATTGCGGCGCGGCCGCCTTCGACAATCCCTGGCTGATGCTCGTGTGACCCGACGGGGACATGGTAACTGGCCCGGGCGGCGCCAATGACACAGGATAGCGGCTCGGCTAGCGAAGCCCGGAAGTAGCCTGCTCCCGTGTAGTCCAGCAGGCAGCCCATCTCCATGACGCAGGAGGGGATGAGGACGTAGGTGGCGTCGCCGCCGATGTAGGGAAAGGAATAGCCTGGTGCATCCAGCGTGCCGCGGTGGAGCAGGGCGGGTTGAATGCCATACGGTGCGCCTTCTTGATAGCGATGGGCCCACTTGCTGCCGACCTTGAGCAACTTCACGGAAAACTCATGCCCGACCATCACCGGAGCTGTGGCGACATTCTCGGGCACGCGCGCATGTTTCACGCCTTGCTTGGCCGCCTTATAGGAGGACATGCAGAGCGAATCGCTGACCACTTCGGCCAGGATCTCGTCATCGCCCGGCTCTGGAAGTGAAAAACTCTCCAGGCGCAGATCATCCTCGCCGTACAGGCGCAGTGCAGTGGTGTTCATGGTGTGCCCCAGACGTGGTGGCCAAAAGCGCCTACAATATCACCGCGCGCGATGCAGCCCCCTGGTTTTTGATGCCTCGCAGCGCGCTCACGCTGCGAGGCCGCCAGGCTAGCAGGTCGCGTCAGTTTCCAGGATTAGGCTGACCGGGCCGATGAGGCCCGATACCGGGTCGCCACGGTAGCGGGAGGGACTCGTTTGGTAATGATTGGACAGCGTGTTGAACACGCGCACGGTGAGCGTGTTCTGGCCTGCTTGCAGCAAGCCGCTGAGGTCCAATTTCCAGGGTGGCGCGACACGAATACCTGCTAGCTCGCCGTTCACGAGCACCTCGGCAGTTGCCACCACGCGCCCCAGATCTAGCTGAACCGAACCGGAGGCTTCCGCCTCTGTGAGCGAAATGTTGGTCTGGTAGCAGACACCACCCGAGTAGTTATTGAGAATGCCTAGCTCGGACCAATCGCCGAGCGGCATCGTGCCCTCGCCGTTAGTTTTCACCAGGATGGGCTCGGGAATCGCGGCACCGCCGAGGCAGCCGGTCTCGGGCAGCAGCCGGAGCGCAATGAGCGCCGCTTCGGCAGCGGGGCTCTCGACCTCAAACTTGCCATCCCCACAATCCCGCATCGGCTGGCCGTTGCACCAGGCTTGAGCCGGCTCGCGGCTCTGCGTCTGCAGCTGAATCGCCGTCGTTCCGGGCGCGGATAGAAACCGAAACCACTCCGCGGTGTCGGCCAGAGGCGCGTAGCGGATCACGGCCGGGTCTGCATACCACGGCATGGCCAACTCCGGCAGCTTCTCCGGCGTCGGTGCCCCGGCGCGGCGTAAGACCACATGGCTCTCGCCACAATCCTCGTATCGGAGCAGAACGGAATGGCTCCCCGCCGACAGCGAGAGCGTCGCGTTCAGGTCCGCCACCTGCTGCCCGTCGATAAAGACTGCAGCTGGCGCATTGACCGGCGACCCGTTTGTGACTGCTGGCGCAGGTTCGCTGATGTGCAGCGTCACCTCTGCCGCCTCCGCCAGCTGCACGCTGGACCACAGGTAGTTGCGATTATGCGTGTCCGCCTCTAGGACCACTGCATGGGCTCGCTGCCCCGCCAACTTTCCGAGTCGGATGAAGTTCTCGCTGATCGTACCCTTCAAGCCATGGAAGCCCTGGTGGCCTGCATCATCTTCGCGGCCTTCTCGCCAAGAAAAGTCGTAAGGTTGCCAGTGGTGGGGCTGGCCATTTATGGTGACTGGTAGCGTTGGCTCGATGCTCTCAAGAGTTGCCAGCCGGGCATCTAGCTCTGCCACGTCATTTGTCTCCGGGATTGGTCCCAGGCGATAGAACTGCAGGCCATGCCCATGGCGCTGTGTGCGCCACGCTGTGTCATCGGTCTCGGGCAACATGGCGGTTTTTGCGGACTCTGCAGATTCTTGCTGCCAGCGAAAGCGCCTGGCTTCCAGGCCAATCGTTTCGTTCGCTGCCGTGATCGGCAGCCGGAAGTCCCCGAAGCGGTTGTTCATGGTCGGTTCAAAGCGAACCTGCCAGCTGCCCGTGAGTGCCCGGGACACCGTCTGGGCTGGCGTTGGTCGCGGTAGCTTGGTCGGTTCACCCGGCGTGAAGACCACGACTTGAGCCTGGGACGACTCGAGCGGGAGGGCCACTTGCGTGCCGGTTGCGGACTCCGCAACGATCGGAAGTGGCTGCGACTCGCCGGTCCATGGATCCCACAGCTCGACCTTTCCGCGGGCTCGGAACTCGACCACATCGCCGGGATTTGCCCCCATCACTAGGTAAACATCGCGAAAGCCTATGCGCCGATGAGTGGCCCGAACCGGCCCGTTCAAACCACGGACATCTTGGACGAACGCATTGCGCACGAGCTCGACAGCTTGTTCCGCTGACGCCAAGCGCTGGCCTGGTAGGAATGCCCGTCCCAGCAGGGTCTCAAGTTCGGTGTCGTTCGCTCCTACCCGATCGGATGCCTCGGGCAGAGCGCCGACCGCCAGCACCTGACCGCCAGCCTCGGCGAACTCAGCTGCCTTTGCGACACTGTGCCAGCGCGCCGCCTGCATGTTCGGGAAGATGATGACGCGGTACGATGCAGCACCGTTTTTCACGGTCAGCGTGTCGTCCCGCACTGCTGCGCCAGCCAGGGACTGGTGGTCGATGAATGTGAAATCGATCCCGGCAGCCACCAGTTGACGGCCGATCTCAAAGGCGGTGTCCGTGGCCATCTGGCCGTCCATTTCTGCCTCATACGGAGCGACCGGGTACATCACCGCGACGTCGCAGGCATGATGGCCTTGGCTCATCAAGTACGAGAGCCTTTCGAAGTACTTGAGGAAGACGCCCATATGCTCCCAGTACGGCATCCGGAAATGAAAGCACGGAGGCGCCCACTCCCAATGCGAGCCGCGGGTCGTGTAGTAGCAACCGTGCAGGCTGAGCATGTTGCAGCCGTACAAGTAGTTCTCACAGGTGGCTTCCATGATGCGCTCGGTGGTGGCGCCCCACCCTAGGCTGTGGTAGCCTTCCAGTTGGACGCGTGGCAGCTCATAGAGAGACGCAATGGAGGAGGATACCTTGCCTTTGATCAGGTTTGCCAGGCCGCCCGGCGTATCGTGTCCAGGAGCGGAATACCACC
>DMTJ01000112.1:4732-19909 GCA_003477185.1 Lentisphaeria bacterium | reverse complement strand
GAGGTCGGCGAGAACACGCTGCAGGCCACCTACGACTACCGATTCCTGAATTCTGCCGGCTTCTTGGAAGGCCAGCTGCTGGGAGACGCGATGATTCAGGCGTTGGCCAGTATCGCGCTGGTGGGAGATTTCCGGCTGTCAGAGAAAGCGCTCCGTGAGTTTGCCAACGCACAGCTGGAGACAGGTGAGATCCCGGCGCTGGCTCCAAGTGATTTTCATGTGAGCTTTTACGACTTTGCGCTGTTGTGGCCACACTGGCTGCAGGTGCACGTTGCCCAGTCCGGTGATTTGGAGTTGATGCAGGAGATGTTTCCGGTTCTGGAACGGTTGCTGGCCTTCTTTGAAGGAATAGCTGGGCCCGAGACCATGCTGATCGGGGATCTGGAAGAGCCGTTTCTAACGCCGTCTCTGATCGACTATGATGAGACGGTGGATCACGCTGGCATTGGCACCTGTATCAATTCGCTCTATTGCAATGCACTGTTGAAGTCCGAATGGCTCTTCCGTCAGGCTGAACGCACCGAAGAAGCGGATATCTGTCATGAGCGGGCGGCACGCCTCGCGCACAGCCTACGCAAGCTGACTTGGAATGCCGAGAAGGGGCTGTTTGCAGACTGCTGGTGCGAAAACGAGCGCTCGATGAATTACTCGCTGCAGGCGAATGTACTGGCGATCTTTGGCGGCATCGCGCCGGATTGCAACCGGGTGTTCGACAATCTGTTTTTCGAGTACGCGCCATTCCAGGAAGTGCTGGTAGACAAGGACAATGAGAATCCGTATTTCAAGTACTTTATCCTCGAAGCGGCATTCGCAATCGGTCGCCGTGACTGGGGCATCGAGTACATGCGCTACTACTGGGGCCGGATGATTCAGCAGGGGGCCCGTACTTGGTGGAACAAGTTCAGCCCAGACGAGGAATTTGACCTGGACAACGTCCAGAGTGTCTGCCATGGCAACGGGATCTCACCGAACTACTTTCTAATGCGTGAGGTCGTCGGAATTCGGCCTGTTACAAACGGCTACAAACGCCTCTATTTCAATCCAGTCCTCACCTCGGCCGAATGGGTGCGTGCTCGGATTCACACGCCGGAAGGTAACTTCAAAATCGAGTGGTCGTACCTGGAGAGCGGCGAACTCCAGATCGTGATTGACTCAGAGTACCCGCTTGAGATCGTGCCGGTGTTGGACAAGGCTGTGGCAGAGAATGTCGTCGTGCACGTTTCAGATGGCGTCACGATCATTGACGTCGACGATGCGCGTGAACCAACGCGTTGATCGCGCGGGTCCCATGGGCGGGTTCTATTGACCCTCAGCGATTGCGATAGCGATGGCTACGACCTGCATTCTCGATACAAATGTGCTTTTGCACGATCCAGAGGCGCTGGCCTGTTTTGGCGATAGCACGGTCCTGATTCCAGTGGCAGTACTCGAAGAGTTGGACGCCTTTAAGCGCGATGCGACCGAGTTGGGCCGAAACGCCCGCCAAGTCACGCAGGCGCTGGATGAGTTGGCTCAAACCGGGAGGCTCGGAGAGGGCGTGGCGCTGCCGGACGGCGGCCTGCTACAGATTCGCCCTGGTGTCGATGAAGATTTGGTGGGCTGCCACGGCCTCAGCCTAACTCGAAAAGTCGGCCATCAGCTACTGAATCTGGCGCTATATCTCGCCACGCACCGCCCTGAAACCGCGGTGATCCTGGTGACCAAGAATGTGAACCTGCGGCTGAAAGCTGACGCTCTGGGCATCTTCGCCGAGGACTATGAAGTGGGGAGAAGAGCGGAGGCGCTGACCGAGCAATACATGGGCTGGCACAGAGTAGACGTGTCTGCAGAATTTGTCGACGCGTTCTATGCCAACGGGAAAGCAAGCCTGGAAATTCCCGAGGCAGCGCCCGGCGAGTACGCGATTCTGATGGTGGACGGCAAACCGCAGGCCGCCGGAAAAGTGGGAAATGGAGGCATCTACACCACGCAAGCACCGGATGACGGGATCTGTGGGATTGAGGCGCGAAATTTTGAACAGCAATGCGCAATCGATGCCTTACTCGATGACTCGATCAAGCTGGTCACGCTGAGCGGTCGGGCGGGTACCGGAAAAACTTTGGTGGCCGTCGCCGCTGGCCTTCATAAGGTCATTCATGAATCGGTGTACACGAAATTACTGATCTCTCGCCCGACGCTGCCGATGGGGCGCGACATCGGTTTCATCCCTGGCGACGTCCATGAAAAGATGCGGCCGTGGATCCAACCGTTGTATGATGCGATCGAGTTGATTCGCGATCAGGATCGTCGCCGACATCGGCGCACGCTGCCGCCGGACATCATGGAATCAGATGATATTGGCATCGAACCGTTGACCTACATTCGCGGGCGAAGCATCCCGAAGCAATTTTTTATCATTGATGAGGCGCAGAATCTTACCCCACACGAGATGAAGACGGTGATCACGCGGGTGGGGCAGAACAGCAAGGTAATCGTTACCGGTGACCCAGAGCAGATAGACAACCCGTATGTCGACCTGCATTCTAACGGTTTTTCATATCTGGTGAGTCGCTTTCGGACGCAGCCAATCTCTGCCCACATTGGGCTGGTCGCGGGTGAGCGTGGGGAACTTGCGGAGATCGCATCCAGAATCATGTAGCGTTTCAAGCTTGCGGAGTGCTGCCCGGTTCGTACAGTTACCTCTGGTGATTAATGAACGGAGGACGGATAATGAGACTGCTATTGAGTTTGATGCTTGTGATTTGTGCAACCTTTGCATACGCGGACGACCCAGACATAAGTGACGGGATGAAGGATAAGGGCACGCACGGCGTGGTGAATACGTTCTCCGGCTGGCTGGAATTTCCCCAGCAGATCCGTAAGGGTTATGCCCGTGGCATCGAGTTGGATCCGGATCGCCCGGCCCTGGCCCGCAGCACAGGTACCTTTCTGGGCTTGTTTCGCGGGGCATCCCACGCGATTGGCCGGACCACGCTGGGCATCTACCAGCTCGTCGGGTTTTGGAGTGCAGGCCATCCCGACAACGACGAAGTGGGGGTTCCCCTCGACCATGAGTATGGCCATGAATGGGGCAAACCCGCCAAAATCGAACAGGACGCGTTGCCGGGCTATTGGGGCCGCAAGGCAGAGCGCGGTGCGGTAAACCTGGCGAAATCACCGATTGAAGTGCCTTATCAGCTTAAGACCGAGTACCGCCGCACCAACCGGAAAGCCTTTGGCAAGAGCGCCTGGCTGTTCAGTAGCCGTGCGGTTACCGGCATCTACGAACTGGTTACCTTCCCATTTCCGAGCGCGACCGAGACCGAAGGCTACGCGTTTCCAGAGCGAGAACCCGGCGTGCCATACGATGACTCCCGCGGTGAAGTGCTGGACAAATAGTCCGCCTCCCCGAGAACCAGCACTCATGTATGCCCTAAAGTTTGCGCCAATTTATAAGGCCAAGGTCTGGGGCGGACGACGCCTCGAGCTGCTCGGACGAGACCTTCCCTATGGCCCAATCGGCGAGTCATGGGAATTGGTGGACGTGGCCGAAACCACAGCTAGTGGCGGAGGCGGCGGTGCCGCCCATTCGGTCGTCAGCAACGGCCCGCTACGAGGTCGCACGCTGCGTGACCTGCTGTGTGTTCATCAAGAATCACTTCTTGGCCCTGCCAGGGCCTGGCGGGATGGTGGTTTTCCGCTGCTGGTCAAGTTGCTGGATGCGAACGAGCACCTGTCGGTACAAGTGCATCCCAGCCCAGCATACGCAGCGCAGCACCTGAATGCGCGCCTCAAAAGCGAAGCTTGGTACATCATCGCAGCTAAACCCGGTGCAGTCCTCTACGTGGGAATGAAGCCCGGCGTCACAGCAGCTGACCTTCGTAGCGCCATCGCCGACAATACGGTACCAGAGTTAATGCTGGTGGTTCCGGCGATCCCTGGAGAATGCCACTATCTGCCGAGTGGGACCTGCCACGCTCTAGGGGCGGGGATTTTGGTGGCAGAGGTTCAGACGCCCAGCGACACCACCTTTCGCGTCTACGACTGGGGGCGCACAGACCGAGAGTTGCACGTAGAACAGGCGTTAGCCTGCATTAACTTCTCGGACGAGCTACCCGCAGATGAACCAGTCGAACCGGTGAACCAATTGGGCGACGTCACTCCGCTGGTCAACTCTGAATACTTTTGCTGGGAACGCATTGTGCTAGCAGCTGGCTCGTACGAGCATCCTGAGATTGTTGCCCCGGCTGTCTGGATGATCCTAGACGGTGCAGGCGCGATTTCCTGCGGCGGGGTCAACACCGAGTTCTCGCTAGGCGACACGGTACTTATTCCGGCAACACAAATCGACGCTCTGGCCTGCGCCGCAGACGTAACGGTGCTTTCTGCGGCACTACCACTAGCCTAGGAGCCTGCTAGACGATTCCCTGCGCAAGCACGGCGTCTGCCACCTTGACGAAGCCGCCGATGTTTGCGCCAGTGAGATAGTCTACCTGATCGCCATCACCGCCGAATTCCACGCAGCGATCGTGGATCTTGTGCATGATATCGCGCAGCCGGTTGTCTACTTCTTCCGCGGGCCAGGACAGCCGCATGCTGTTTTGGGTCATTTCCAGCCCTGATACTGTGACGCCGCCAGCATTAGCAGCTTTTCCAGGGGCAAAGAGCACGCCCTTAGATCGGAACCGGGCAATGGCTTCAAGCGTACTGGGCATATTCGCGCCTTCGCACACGAGCCGACAGCCTAACTTGATCATGGTGGATGCATCCTCGGCATTGACCTCGTTCTGCGTGGCGCAGGGAAAGGCGACGTCGCAAGGCACCGCCCATGGCCGCGCATGGGCATGGAAGGTCGATCCAGGGAACGCCTCCGCATAGGCGGCCATACGTCCTCGCTGCTCGTTCTTGTGCTCCTTGATCCAGGCGAGTTTCTCCACCGTGATCCCAGTGGGATCGAGAATAAAGCCTCCCGAGTCTGATGCGGTCAGCGGGATGCCGCCAAGATGGAGGATCTTCTCAATGGCGTGCTGTGCCACATTTCCGGAGCCGGAGACGACACAGCGCTTTCCTGCGAGCCCTTCACCCACGTGCTCCAGAACACTCTGGGCAAAGTAGACACAGCCATAGCCCGTGGCTTCCGGGCGGATCAGGCTCCCACCCAACTCCAATCCTTTGCCAGTGAGTACGCCGACAAAGCGGTTTCGCATGCGTTTGTATTGGCCGAACATGAAGTTCACCTCGCGTCGGCCCACACCGATGTCGCCAGCGGGCACGTCAGTCTCAGGGCCAATGTAGCGTTCAAGCTGAGTCATAAAGGCCTGGCAAAAGCGCATCACCTCGCGATCAGACTTGCCCTTGGGATTGAAGTTCGCGCCGCCCTTTCCGCCTCCCATCGGCAGGGTGGACAGGCTGTTTTTGAACGTCTGCTCAAACCCAAGGAACTTCAGAATACTCAGATTCACGCTGGGGTGAAAGCGGAGGCCCCCTTTGTAGGGGCCAATGGCGTTACAGAACTGCACGCGAAACCCGCGGTTGGCCCGAATGTTGCCCTTGTCGTCTTCCCAAGACACCCGAAACGACACGACTCGGTCCGGCTCGGTTAGCCGCTCAAGCACGTAGCCATCGATATATTTCCGATGATCCATCACGTAAGGCATGACGGTGTTCACGAATTCCCGCACTGCCTGGTGAAACTCCACCTCTCCGGGGTTCCTGCGAATCAGTCCCTTCATGAAGGAATCGGTACGTTCGGTGGCAGTCATGGCAATGCTCCAGTGCGGCTGTGAGGTTCAAAAAGCGGTCTGCTGTTAGTTAATGGTCCGCCGGACTGGATCAATGTCAAGAATTCGCGCATTATTTCTTGGATATCCGGAAAGCGTGTACAGGTTGCCACTTTTCTGTTTGATATATCAAACAACTGCAATACAATTCAATCCAACGAGTGAGACTATTGACAGATGTTCCCTATGCGTAACCTACTCTTTATCTGTATTTCCCTAGTGCTTTTTGGGTGCTCCAAGCCATCGGCGACGCCTGCGGCAGAGATTACGGTCTACACCCACCGGCATTATCCCGCTGACCAGGCACTATTCGACGCGTTCTCCCGAGAGAGCGGTATTACGGTAAACGTGCTCAAAGCCAAGGCCGATGAGTTGATCAAACGCCTCGAGATCGAGGGTGCGGAATCCGCAGCGGACGTCCTGATCACGGTAGACGCCGGCCGCTTGGTGCGCGCCAAAGAGAAGGGGCTTCTCCAGGCAGTCCAGTCGGATACCATCTCAGAGCGGATTCCGGCGGCGATGCAGGATCCAGACTCGCAGTGGTTTGCCCTCACAAAACGCGCACGCGTCTTGGTGTATGCCAAGGACCGCGTGGATGTAGCCACATTGAGCAGCTACGAGTCGCTCATGGATGAGCAATGGCGCGGGAGGATTCTCGTGCGTTCTTCGCAGAACATCTACAACCAATCTTTGCTTGCTTCGATCACCCACCATCACGGTGGGGAGGCCGCAGAAGCGTGGGCCAAGGCAGTTGTGGCCAACATGGCCCGTACGCCCAAGGGAAACGATCGCGACCAGATCCGGGCCGTTGCCGCTGGGAAAGGTGACCTGGCCATCGTGAATACCTACTATCTCGGCCTGTTGCTCAATGCGGATGATCCAGCAGACCAGGCTCTTGCCGGACACATGGGCGTCTTTTTCCCCAATCAGGGCGATCGCGGCACCCACATCAACGTCAGCGGGATCGGCGTCACGGCACACGCTCCCAATCGTGAAGGGGCGATCAAGCTGATCGAATTTCTGGCGCGCAAAGACTCCCAGGAAGTATTTGCCCAGTCCAACTACGAATACCCGGTAAACCCGCAGGCTCAGGCAGGCGAGTTGCTTCAATCTTGGGGCGAGTTCAAGAGCGACACGGTCCCACTCACGCTTCTGGGCGAGTTGAACACCGAGGCCGCGCAAACCTTCGATCGCGCCGGCTGGCGGTGAACGTTGCGGTCGCGCCCGCCGCAGGCTACCCACGGTGGCGGCAGCGGCTGTCCCCTTGGTCTGTGGGGGCTGCCGCTATGATAAGCGTCCTGCTGGTGCCCATTGCGGTGGTGGCGCTCAGCATGTTGGGCCGCTCCTCTCCGACCTGGCAGCACATCTGCGACACTGTCCTGACCACCTATCTGTGGAACACAGCGCTGCTAGTTGCAGGCGTAGGGGCTTGCACGCTGGTGATCGGCGTTTCCTGTGCCTGGTTGGTTACGTTCTACCGCTTTCCAGGTCGCGCCGTTCTGTCCTGGGCGCTGGTTTTGCCGTTTGCGATCCCCACCTACATCGCCGCCTACTGCTATGCCGACCTGCAGGATTTGGTGGGGGTGGATATGATGAATCTTCCGGGCGCAATCTTGGTGGTGAGCTTGGTGCTCTATCCCTATGTCTATCTGATCACATGCAGCACGCTCCAGGGGCAGTCCGGGCGCATCTTGGAATCTTCCCAGAGCCTGGGCCGGGGCGCCGCCTACTCGTTCTGGCGATTAGGATTCCCCATAGCACGCCCGGCAATCGTGGGCGGCATGACCCTAGTGACGATGGAGGTCCTGAACGAATACGGAGCGGTTCACTACTACGGTGTGGACACCTTTACCACCGGGATTTTTAAGGTCTGGTACGGCATGGACGACACCCAGGGCGCGATGCGCCTGGCGGCCACATTGATGATGCTGGTGCTGGCGCTACTGTTGCTGGAACGGCTGCAGCGAGGGCGCAAACAATTCACCACCTGCGGCAGCGACTATCGCCCCTGCATGCCAGGTCAATTACGCGGTTCGGTGAGCTGGCTGGCGGCAGGCTGGTGCACCTTACCAGTCTTGCTCGGCTTTCTGTTTCCCGTAGGCCAACTGCTGATCTGGCTGAAACAAAGCGGAGCTTCGTCGTTTGGCGCTGGCTTTGCGAAGATCGCAGGGCAGAGCTTTGTCTTAGCCAGCTGCGCAGCGCTCACAACGGTGATCGTGGCTGTGATCCTGGCCTACACCGTCCGTCTCCACCGCAGCCGCCTAATCACTGCGTTATCCAAGGCATCTGCCCTCGGCTACTCGATGCCCGGCGCGGTTATCGCGATCGGCGTGATGGTGACAGTCGTCGCTGCCGACCGAGGTGTGTTGCGACATGTGGCGGGGTTCTTCGGCGCCAAGCCAGGGTTGATTCTCACCAGCTCCATCGTCGTGCTGCTGTTCGCCTACGTACTCCGCTATCTGACGGTTGCCGTAAACCCGATAGAGGCGGGCTTCGAACGCCTCTGCGGCTCTATGGACGAAGCCTCCAGAGCGCTCGGGCACTCCCCGCTCAAGACCCTGCTGCAGGTGAACTTGCCACTGGCAAAGAGCACTCTCATTGCTGCTGCGCTGCTGGTGTTTGTGGACGTGCTCAAAGAGCTGCCACTTACCTTGATCCTGCGCCCGACCAATTTCGAAACCCTAGCGACTAAGACCTTCGAACTCGCAGGTGAAGAGATGATTGCGCAGTCCGCAATTGGTGCTCTGCTAATCGTAGCGACTGGCATTGTCCCGATCCTGATCCTCGACCGGCTGCTCTGCAGCAAGCGCCCGACGTGAGCGCGGCCCTCGTCCTCCGCGACGTCACCAAGCAATTTCGCAACGCCGAACACGCAGCCGTCGCGAATGTCTCGCTAGAGGTCTCCGTAGGCGAAGTGATCACGATTCTGGGCGAGAGCGGTGGCGGGAAGTCCACACTCTTGCGTTTGATCGGTGGTTTTGAGCTGCCGGATTTAGGTGAGATCCTGCTGAACGGAGAGACTCTGAACAGTCCGCAGATGTTCTGCGCGCCAGAGTCGCGGGGGATCAGCATGGTGTTTCAAGGGCATTCGCTCTTTCCCCACATGACGGTGCGGGACAACATCGCCTACGGACTCCATCGGATGAAATCCAGCGCGCGGGATCAGGAGATCGAGCGAATGCTCACGCTGACCGAGTTGTCCGGCTTGCAGCAGCGCTACCCACATGAGCTATCCGGCGGCCAACAGCAACGCGTCGCGATCGCCCGCTCTCTAGCCCCAAAACCAAGCGTGATGCTCTTGGACGAGCCGTTCAGTAGTTTGGATCGCACACTGGCAACCCAGATTCGCAACGACCTAGCAGATCTGATGCGGCGCAGCGGTGCGACCACGTTGTGGGTTACGCACACGACCGAGGACGCCATGGCGATCAGTGATCGCATCGCGGTGATGCATCAGGGGCGATTGGTCCAACTTGGCACTCCGGAGTCAGTTTTCTGCCGTCCGCAGACCCGGTACGTCGCCGAGTTATTGGGTCCGGCCAATCTGCTGCGCGTGCAGCAGCAGGATGGCCAGCGATTCTGCCCGGCGTTGGCCGCGATGGTGGAGACCGAGTTGCCCACGCCCACACATGCTGTGGTACGACCAGATGACATCGTTTGCGAACTCCGCAAAGACGGGCCAGCCACCGTGCGGCGGACCGCTTTCCAAGGCACGTTTATGGAGCTAACAGTCGACAGCGCCAGCGAGCAGGTGCGGGTCCACTACCGCGGGCCGGAACGTTTCGCGGTTGGCGATTCTGTGGCGCTGTCTGCCCCAGCCCAGCGGGTCTGGGTAATTTCGGATCCGGGCTAGCCGAGCGGCTTATTCCGGGCCGGTACTGCCAAACCAATAAGGCTTAGGCTTGACGCCCTTGGCGTCCAGTTCGTCCAGCAACGGCGTCACCAGGTCCCAGGCTACCGCCAGCTCATCATCGCGAATAAAAAGGCTACGATCGCCGCGTACCACCTCAAGCAGCAGACGCTCGTAGGCCTCGGGGACTACTTCGTCGAATTCCTCACGGTATAGCAGGTCCAGCTTGACCTCTGCTAGGCTCCGGGCGTGGCCTGGGCGCTTGTTCGTAATGTATAGCTCGATCGCTTCATCAGGCTGCACCCGAATCACGAGGCGGTTCGCCGTGGAGCCGTGCTTGCTGTAGATAGAATACGGGACATCACGAAACTGAATCACGATCTCGGTCCGGGAGCCGGACAACGCCTTGCCAGCTTCCAGGTGAAATGGCACGCCGTGCCAACGAGGATTGGTCCCATGCAAGGTGGTGCGCGCGTAGGTCTCGGTCCGAGACTTGGCTGGCACGCCATCTTCTTCGGCATAGCCAACGTACTGCCCCACCAAGGTGTCCTCCAAAGCCGCCGGGGCCAAGCCGCACAGCATCTTCACCTTTTCATCGCAGATGTGCTCGGCGTCGAGCCGCAATGGCTGCTCCATGCCCACCAGGGCCACGATTTGCAGCAGATGATTCTGCAGCACGTCGCGGATGATCCCGTAGTTATCGAAATACCCGGCGCGGCCTTCGCAGCCAATCTCCTCGCTCCATGAGATGGAGATCGACTCGATGTGCTCGCGGTTCCAAATTGGCTCGAAAATACGATTCGCAAAGCGAATGACCATTAAGTTTTGGATAACTTCCTTGCCAAGATAGTGATCGATTCGGTAGATCTGTTCCTCGTCAAAGATGCTAGCCATTGCTTCGTTCAGCTCGGCAGACGAGCGGCTATCGCGCCCGAATGGCTTCTCCAGCACCACGCGTAACCAGGCGTTGTCGTTGTCGTCCCAGTGTGCCCCGATGGACTTCGCAGTCTGGACAAATATCGACGGCGGAATCGCCATGTAGAAGAGCGTGTTTGCACCAGGCATGGCCTCGTGCACGATCTCCCGCAGCCGCTCAAAATCTTCGCAGCTGTCGTAGTGTCCCTGGACGTACCGGCACAGTGTTGCGAACTCCGCAACGCGCGGCTCGTCGCCGACCTTCTCCCGAACGAGCGCCTGAAATTCCTGATCCGACATCTCGCTGCGTGCAAAACCGAAAATGGCGCACTCTGTGGGCAGTTGATCATGCACAAAGAGTGAGTACAGGGCAGGCAGCAGCTTGCGTTTGGAAAGGTCGCCTGATGCGCCAACGATGATGATGGAGCAAGGTGCGTCTCGGTAGCTCATTTGGGGCTCAACAGTCGCGGTTATTGCTTGGAGAAGAGGTCTGTCTCCGCATCACATTCCGGGCAGACCCAGCTGTCCGGTAGATCAGAGAATGCTGTACCGGCGGCCACGCCGCCGCCTGGATCGCCCACTTCGGGGTCGTAAAGGTAGCCACAAACGTCGCAGATGTAAATGTCCATTGATTCTTCTCCTAGTGATTGATCGGTATTAGCAGCCTGGCCGGCCTGGGGGCGTTCCGCGATACTCTACAGCCCGTGGAGAGAGAGGGAAGTCGAATACTTGGCGATCAGCGTTCAATCGGGGGAGACTTCCAGAAATTCCTGACAGAAAGCCTATGTTGCATTTCTAAGGCTGTGGTCTATAATTTTTATATAAAGTCCGCTTCACCGTTTGCCTAGGATTGACATGTTCGCACGCATCAGCTTTACGCTCTCCCTTCTCACCTGCCTTGCTGTTAGCTGCAAGAAAACGGTTGAATGGGAGGCCAAAAACTGGGGCCGCACAGTCGCTGAGGCGCAGCGAACTTTGGCACTTCACCCAGGATTTTCCGCGGTCTTGAACGCGGAGATCGAAACCGCGCTGGCGGCCTACGGTGCGAACGCGTCCATCGCCGAGGAGGAGTCGCGCGCGGAGGCGAGGGCGAGCGCGCGGCAGACCTTGCAGGGGGGCATTTTCAAGCTGTTGACGCAGGTCACGCAGCATCGGGACAAGCTTACGCAGGACGCGATGCGCGTGTCAGGGAGCACTAGGTCACTGGGCGATGCGCTCGGCAAGGGCGCGTTGGTGGCGCAGGCGAATCAAGCGGTCGCTGACGCGGAGAAGGTCCTAAAAACAGGCGCGCCAGATTCGGTCGCGGCACACGCAGTGTTGGCAAAGGCCAGCTGGGATCTTGGCCTGGTCCAATCAGTGATCACGGAGGCGCTGGCAGAAATTCAAGCGAAAAGGGTGGGCAGCGGCCAAGGCGCGAGCCGCTCAGGATACCCCGGCAGTAGAGCCGCTGCCGCCGACCAAGACAGCACCAGCCGTGAAGAAGCCAGCGGCAAAGAAACCATCACCGCTAATCAAGTGCACCTATTGTGGTCGGAAGAATCCGGCCAATGTGACCAAGTGCCCCGGTTGCGGCGCCAACTAACAATCAGCTAAGCAGAGGAAAACGACCATGGGACTCTTTGACGCCTTCAAGAATGAACTGATCGACATTATCGAGTGGCTGGACAACTCAAACGATACGCTTGTCTATCGGTTCCAACGGCACGACAACGAAATCAAGAACGGTGCCCAGCTGATCGTACGAGAAGGCCAGGTCGCGGTGTTTATCCGCGAAGGCCAACTGGCCGATGTGTTTAAGCCTGGCACGCATGCCTTGACCACACAGAACCTGCCGGTTCTGAGCACGCTCGCGGGCTGGAAATATGGGTTTGACAGCCCGTTTAAGGCCGAGGTGTACTTCGTCAGCACCCGCCAATTCACCGACCAAGGCTGGGGCACGCGCAACCCAGTGATGATGCGTGATGCCGAATTCGGCGCGGTCCGCATTCGGGCCTTTGGCACGTATGCCTTTCGTGTCTCAGAGGCGAGTGAGTTCATGCGTGAGATCGTGGGCACAGACGGGCAGTTCACCACCGACGAGATTACCGACCAGTTACGCAGTATTCTGGTTTCACAGGCGACCGATGCGATCGCTGAAAGCAAAATTGCCATCCTCGACCTTGCGGCCAATTACAACGAGCTGGGCGAGGCGATTGCCGAGAAGGTCACTGCGGAGTTCGCAGGATTCGGCCTGGCGGTCTCCAAGCTAGTGGTCGAGAACGTGTCGCTTCCGGAGGAAGTCGAGCAGGCGCTGGACAAGCGCAGCAGCATGAATGTCTTGGGCAACATGCAGCAGTATCAGCAGTTTCAGGCGGCAAATGCAATGGAGGCCGCAGCGGAGAATTCAGGTGGCGCCGGTGGCATGATGGGCGCGGGGCTCGGTGCCGGAATGGGGATCGGCATGGGGCAGGCAATGGCTGGCACCATGGGACAAGCCGCCGCTCCTCCCCCCCAAGCAGCGCCACCACCGCTGCCGCAGACCGCGGTCTGGTTTGCCGCGATCAACGGTGCGCAGGTCGGCCCTCTCGACGCCGCTGGCATCCAGCAGCAGCTCGCTGCCGGCCAGATTAGCCCAGCGACATTGCTGTGGAAGAACGGGATGGCTGCCTGGACACCTGGCCAGCAGATCCCCGAGCTGGCCGCACTGTTCGCGGCACCACCTCCGATCCCGGGAGCACCGCCTCCGATTCCACCAAGCGCTTAGCTTACGGCCTAGCGACTGCCGGACTTAGGCTGAATCTGTTGCGGGATATCGACGCGCTGATACATTCAGGTCGTGTGATCACAGCGTGAGAATCATCTGGGCTGCCCATGGCGATTAAGACATCTTGCCCGCATTGCGAGCAGCCGCTTTCCGCGGTCGACGAGGACGTCGGCAAGGAGCGCATCTGCCCAGTATGCGAGAATGAGTGGGTAGTGCCGAGTAAGAAGATCGAGCCATATGCGGTCTTCGGTGACTACTCCACGACCCGCCCGCTCGGCGTCGGCGGGAACTGTGAGGTCCATCTGGCGCTGCATAAAGGCACGGGCCAGCAGGTCGCGCTCAAGATCTTCTTCGTGGACGATGTCGACCAGAAGGACTGCATGCGGTTCGAGAAGGAAATCCGCCATATCACCACGATTGAGCATCCGGGAATCATCCGCGCGTTCGACGGCGGCTTTGAGAAGCGGCTTGTGATCGAGCGAGACGGGCGCGAGCGCGAGGAGGCCTACTACTTTCTGGCCATGGAATACGTGCAGGGCGAAACGCTGGACGACATTCTGGATAGTAACGGGCCGATGGATGAGTACGAGGCTGTCCGCATTGCGACCCGGCTCGCGGTGGTCATGGAGTTTCTCTGGGAAAACTACCAGATCATGCACCGTGACCTGAAGCCTGGGAATGTCATGCACAGCTATAGCGGCGAGGTCAAACTCATGGACTTTGGCATCGCGAAGTCGGCATATGACGCCCAGCTCACCGGTGCTCGGACCATCGTCGGGACGCCGTATTATATGAGTCCGGAGCAATGCACCCCCTCGCGTACGATTGACCTGCGCTCGGACATCTACGGCCTGGGCGCCACCCTCTACCACATGGTTACGGGCGAGTTTCCTTTTGACGGTGACGATCCGATGGAGATTGTCCGGCGGCAGATTTTTGACCCGATGCCATCCCCCAAGATCTACAATCCGGATCTCTCCGACCACTTGGTCGCGGTGATCGACAAGATGATGCAGAAGTCACCTGCCAAACGCCACCAGTGCTGGTCAGAAGTAGTCGTCGAACTCAGAGCGATGCTCTGATGACCTCGTCGACGAGACACAAGTAATCTTGGCTTCGTAGCATGATGAGACTTATTAGCCGCTTCACGTTGATCGAATTACTTGTCGTCATTGNNGATTATCGCGATTTTGGTTGCGATGTTGCTTCCGGCCTTGGCCCGCGCCAAAGGATCGGCGCGGCGTACGCTATGCGTGGCAAACCTGTCCGAAATAGGTCTGGCACTCACACAATACGGGGATGGCCAGAATGGCTGGCTACCGCCTGGCCATGCGACTCTGCATCGGGGTGCCGGTGTGGAGGCCGCCTATTTGCGATCGTCAGGCCTCTATTTAGGGCACGGCGCACTGGTCGATCAAGGCTATCTTTCAGTGCCTGCCGCCAAGATATTCTACTGTCCAAATTCCCAGCATCCGTACACGCAGTACGATGTAGTGTCCGACGGGGGTGAGTATGATATCCGAGCACCGAGGGTGCAAGGCGGGTGGCCTGCTGAAGGCAATACGGGCCCCACTGGCTGGTGGAATACCTCGTACCAGTATCGCAGCTCGTTCGGCCCAGCCGAAGACCTACCGCTCGCCCTCAACGAATCTGTCGCCCCGATCATGGCAGACATGTGGGCTCAGAAGAGCAGCGATACCATCGGCATTGGTTCGGGCTTCTGGATGCACAGAGTGGGCTACAACTCGCTGTGGTCAGACGGGAGTGTCGTCTGGGAGCCTGATTCCAACTTGACGATCATGTCGGCTGCTTATTCCCACACGAGGCATTCGCAGCTGGAGCAAGTCTGGGAAGACTATTTCGAGTAGTCCCTGTTCCGCGACAAGCGCCGGCGATTCAAACTGGCGGGT
>DMTJ01000112.1:3981-4674 GCA_003477185.1 Lentisphaeria bacterium | reverse complement strand
CCGCCGATACCAAAGCTCGCAATCACCCCGCGACCTCATGGCGGATGGCTTCAAGCCAAGGCGAAGCGCCTGTCGCAGAAGCTGCCAAGTGCCGAACCACTCGAACTTTCGCCCCGATGAGACAATCGGGATGTCCAAGATACGAACGCGCTGCTGGTGTGTCCTGCCCCAGTCATTCAAGGCGATCGAAAAGTGGATTTCTTCTGAGACGTAGACCGACTGCTCAAAACCCCCGATGTCGGTAAAGGCCTCGCGCCGACAGAAGACGAAGGAGCCAGCGGCCCAACGGCGCAGCTTGGAGATAAGCCCCCACAGTCGCAGGCCGATCGCCGGAGCAAGGCCGGCACAGTCGAGACGCAGGATGGTCCCGCCGCCACAGCATTGGTCGCCCTGTAGTGCCTCCAAGGCGGCACGGAGCAGCGGGCCGTTGAGTAGCGTATCCGCGTCGAGAAAGATGAAGTAACGACCGCGTGCGATCTGCGCACCAGCATTTCTGGCGCGGGCGATCTGCTGGTGCTCCTCGTAGACCACGCGCGCACCGGCGGCTGTGGCGATGTCCGCAGTACGGTCGCTGCTGTTATTATCGGTGACGATGGTCTCACCGACGAGCTCAGGAATCGCGAGCATAGACTCACGCACACTGGCGAGCGTGGCCGGAAGCAGTACTTCCTCGTTATAGGCGGGAATGATGAC
>DMTJ01000112.1:0-3904 GCA_003477185.1 Lentisphaeria bacterium | reverse complement strand
CATCGAAGAGATCCATCTGGCTATCACGAACCGCTGGTGGGACTTCGATTCCAAGCCGGCGGGCGGCCTTTGGCGTTGCCACGCGCCCCTGCGGGGTGCGGATAAGAAAGCCTTCCTGAATAAGAAATGGCTCAAAGACTTCCTCGATCGTCCCCTTCTCCTCGCCGATCGAAACGGCGAGGTTAGTGAGGCCAACGGGGCGCCCCCCGAAGGTAACGAGAAGAGTCTCGAGGATACGATTGTCCATCTCATCCAGACCGTCCTGATCAATGTCCAGTAGCGAGAGGGCTTCACTGGCCACTTCGGGCGTGATGATGCCGTCTGCCTTGACCTGCGCATAATCACGGACGCGACGCAGAAGATTGTTGGCAATACGTGGCGTTCCACGGCTGCGACGGGCGATCTCCAGCGCACCGTCAGGCTCGGTCTCGATCTTGAGAATCTCCGCTGAACGCGCGATGATCGTGGCCAGGGTTTCTGCCGAGTAGTAGTCGAGGCGCACGAGAAGCCCGAATCGCGAGCGCAGAGGCGCAGACAGCAGGCCCTGACGGGTGGTGGCTCCGATCAGCGTGAACCGCGGAATGTTCAGGGTGATCGATCGCGATCCGGCGCCTTGATCGAGGATAATGTCGATGTAGAAATCCTCCATGGCCGAATAGAGGTATTCTTCGACCGTGGTACTGAGCCGGTGGATCTCGTCGATAAACAGGATGTCCCCTTCTTCAAGGGCGTAAAACAGCCCAGCGAGGTCGCCCGGCTTCTCGATGACCGGTCCGCTCGTGGTTTTGATATTCTTGCCGCGGGAATTGGCAAGAATGTGCGCGAGGGTGGTTTTTCCCAGCCCTGGCGGGCCAGCAAGCAGGACGTGATCCAGCGCTTCGTCGCGCATAGTTGCGGCCTGCACAAAGACTTCGAGCTGCGCCTTCTTGCGTTCTTGCCCGGGAAAATCCGCAAACGACTGGGGGCGCAGCGTGCACTCAAACTTCTCGTCTTTGTCGTTTAGCGTCGAGGAGATAAACCGTTCTTCTTCTGACATCTTCTACCGATTGAGCTGCTTGAGTGCGTCTTTAATCAATTGCTGCGTATCTCGCTCGGTCTCGTCCTGCGCGAGTTCACTAACGACTTTGCGAGCGATTTCAGCCTTGAAGCCCAGGGTCTGCAGGGCATTCGCTGCGTCTTCGGCAATGGCAGAGAAAGTGCTGCCCGCAGATTCCATGGTGGGGCGAATCGCCTGCACGCGGTTGCGTAGTTCTACGATGATCCGCTCGGCGGAGCGCTTCCCGATCCCGCTGATGCGGCCGAGCGTGCGCATGTCCCCGTCTACCACTGCCTGGCAGAACGTTCCCACACTCATCGTGCTTAGCACGTTTAGCGCCAACTTCGGACCAACACCGCTAACAACCTGGATCAGCAAGCTAAACAGGCCGCGCTCTTCGCTGCTCATGAAACCAAAGAGTTGCATGCCATCGTCTCGCACATTCAGGTACGTGTGAAGTTGAACTGGAGAACCAGCCGTAGGCAGGCGATCGTACGTACTCATTGGGATGTCGATCCCGAACCCGATACCGTTCACATCGATCACAACATGAGTGGGCTCCTTGAGCGCTAGCTTCCCGTGCAGGTAGTCAATCATGCTGTTGGACCTAAATGGTGATTGAAGAATACGCTTGAGGCCGTAAAATACGAGGTGAAACTTGGGATGCAAGGCTATGGCGTGTACCCATTTCTGATGGATACACGGTAGACAATTAAGCGAAGGAGGCGTCATGAGTGACGTAGCAACGATTTCACTGGAAGGGAAAACCTACGAGTTTCCGATTATCGAGGGTACTGAAGGCGAGAAAGCCATCGATATCCGGACTCTGCGCAGCACGACCGGCTACATCACGATGGATCCTGGATTTGGCAGCAGCGGCTGCTGCGAAAGCCAGATCACGTTCATTGACGGCGAAAAGGGCATTCTCCGTTTCCGCGGGATTCCGATCGAGGAGCTAGCGGAAAACTCTTCTTTTATCGAGACCAGCTACCTGCTGCTTCACGGCGAGCTTCCCACCCAGGCGCAGCTTTCCCACTTCGAGGACCTGATCAGTCAGCACTCCATGGTCCACGAAGACATGGCAGACTTTCTCAGGCACTTTCCGCTGAACGCCCATCCGATGTGTGTGCTAGGTTCTTCCATCAATGCTCTCGCCAGCTTTCACCCTGGCGTAAACGCGCGCTCACTGAACGAAGACGTAGACCAGACCGCCGCTCAGTTGATCGCCAAGGTCTGCACACTCGCTGCTTACAGCTACAAGAAGTCGGTCGGCGAGCCATTCGTCCAGCCGCAGCGCGGCCAGAGCTACTGCGAGAATTTCCTGAACATGATGTTCACAAACAGTGTCAATGGCTACGAAGCAGACGCCGAGGCAGTGAAGGCCATGAACATGCTGTTGCTGATGCACGCCGACCATGAGCAGAACTGCTCAGCGACAGCAGTGCGCGTGGTCGGCAGCTCCCATGCCGACCTGTACGCGTCCATCTCCGCCGGTGTCTCCGCTTTGTGGGGGCCGTTGCATGGCGGGGCCAACCAAGCTGTGATGGAAATGCTGGCCGAGATTCATGAGTCCGGCAAAGACCTGCAGCACTTTATCGACAAGGCCAAGGACAAGTCCAACGACTTTCGCCTGTCCGGCTTTGGCCATCGCGTCTACAAGAACTACGATCCGCGTGCTCGTGTCATCAAGAAGGCATGCTTGAGCATTCTTCAGAGCGGCGCAGCGAATGATCCGCTGCTGGACATTGCCATGCGGCTTGAGCAGCGGGTTTTGGAGGACGACTACTTCATCCAGCGCAAGCTGTATCCAAATGTCGACTTCTACAGCGGCCTTCTGTATCAAGCAATGGGCTTTCCCGTCGATATGTTCACGGTGTTGTTCGCCATTGGCCGTCTCCCGGGCTGGATTGCCCAGTGGAAGGAACTCATTAACGATCCGGATGGGAAGATCGTACGGCCCCGCCAGATCTATCAAGGCAACAATGCGTCCGCCTACGTGCCGATGGACCAGCGCGGCTAATCTGCGTAAGTAGTCTGTCGGGCGTAGCCTGACAGACTGCTACGCCTGAATGACTCAGCCCTAGTCCCCCGCTAGTCCCAAAACTCCTCCCAAAACTGCATCGGTAGATCGCGTTGCCTAACCCCCGATGCTCTGCGATTTTGCCTAGGCGCTTAAGCTCACGGACGGTGTCGGCATCGCCTACCACCCTCCCTTGCGCTGAAGTTGTCCCCAGAGGATTGCGCCGGTGTTCTCCAGCCCGTCTCTCAAAGGGCCGCTAAAATGTAACGTTATTTCCGAGCGGGCTCTGAGGCTGGTTCGCGGGCTCTTCATTTTCGTGGCTACCCCACACACTGCACCTGCATAATGCAATTTTCGATATCTGATATCGGACATCGAATGAATCACCTATTCTCCCTCATGCGATGTTGAACGTTCGGGTTCATTCTTTCCCATTTCTCCTCATCACGCGAAATAGTTCGCAGCATTGGCGTAACAGATATTCTTGACCATGCCGCCCACCACTTTGGGATTGTTAGGCAGCGTGCCGTTCTCCATCTCGGCCCCAAGGAGCTGACACAGCAACCGCCGAAAGTACTCGTGGCGTGGATAACTCATCATGCTGCGAGAATCGGTAAGCATGCCGACAAAGTTGGAAAGCAGACCGAGATTAGACAAAGCATTGAGCTGCCAGGTCATCCCCTCCGCCTGGTCGAGAAACCACCACCCGCTGCCGAGTTGCACCTTGCCCTTGATCCCGCCCTCAAAGAAATTTCCGCACATGGTCGCGAAGGCGTAGCTGTTCACCGGGTTTAGGTTATAGAGGATGGTCTTAGGCAGAGCGCCGCGCAAGGAAAGCTCACCCAGCA
>DMTJ01000378.1 GCA_003477185.1 Lentisphaeria bacterium | reverse complement strand
GGGCGGCATGGGCGGCATGGGCGGAATGGGAATGTAATTCCCCCCGTTGCCTGAAGGCCCGGTCGCGCTCGCGCGGCCGGGCTTTTTTGTGCCTGGTTTAAGTAGCCAATACGGCCTTCAAAATCGGCCCTGGCTTGGCCGCACAAATATTTTAGAGGACAGCTCTCGTACAGGAGCACCGATCCAATCATGCTGAAGTAGCAGTAGTCATTGGAATTGGGGATGTAGCATGCGTCGTTGGTCCTTCAGCATTGTCAAACTCGTTGTATACGCAGCTCTTTTTGAGCTGACTTCCATACTCATTCGCATCAAGGGGCTGCAGGATGCCCAAGAAGGCATCTTTCTGCTCGGAGCGGTCTGGGCAACTGGTATGGGGGCGCTGTCGTGCATGGCCAAACGTGAGCGATACCTCGTCGATCGCTACGATGCACTTGCTCATGGGCTGGTGATCGCCCATGGCCTTCTGGAATGTTGGGTACCGGTCTACTACACCCAACGCAGCATGCTCACTTTGGTCGTCTCACTGGGCCTTGCCGTCGGCTGCTACCGAGAATACGCGCTCCGTCAGGAAGAGCCTGAGCATGAGGATCTTGACACAGCACCGCGTGTCCCCGTCCCAAGCCGTACCACCGTGGAGAGCCACGCCGCAGAGGAGGTCGTAAACGCGTGCGTGCTCTCAGAAGGAGCAGGACTGGATGACCAAGTCACGCCGGACGACATCCATGACTTCGCTAACTCCGTGACTTTCGCCGGGCGTCATCAGGTCATGGCGTTCCCCAGTCCCATTCCATGAGAGGCTCACCCCTAGCTCCGGCTGGGGCCGGTTGACAAGCGCGAGCCGCTTGCCAAGGTAGCTCCATGAGCGAACCCATCATAGACGTAGAAGGCCTCGGCAAGTGTTACCGAATCGGTCAGGCCTCCCGCCACCCTGAGACGTTGGGCGGGCGCATCGCCCAGCTGGCCACAGCCCCCCTGCGTAACTTCCACAACCTGCGCCGGCTGGGGCGATTTAGGGAGGGAGACGCCGATCAGATTTGGGCGGTCCGGGACCTCACGTTTCACGTAAAGCGAGGCGAGGTCCTTGGTATCGTCGGCCACAACGGAGCTGGCAAGAGTACTCTGCTCAAAGTCCTGTCGAGAATCACCCCCCCCACCCGTGGGCGCGCCCGAATCCGGGGACGCGTGGCCAGCCTTCTAGAGGTGGGAACCGGCTTCCATCCCGAGCTGACCGGCCGTGAAAACATCTATCTGAATGGCGCCGTGTTGGGCATGTCTCGCCGTGAAATCTCGCGAAAGTTCGATGATATCGTCAGCTTCTCTGAGTTCGAGACCTTTATTGACACGCCGATCAAGCGCTACTCTAGCGGGATGTCTGTGCGGTTGGGCTTTGCCGTAGCCGCGCATCTGGATCCGGAGATCCTGATCATTGACGAGATTCTAGCTGTGGGAGACGCGGCATTTCAACGCAAGTGCATCGGCAAGATGAATCAGATTGCACAGCAAGAGCGGACCATCCTGTTCGTCAGCCACAACCTGGCCAGCGTGCGGCAACTATGCCCACGCTCGATTCTCCTGCAGTACGGTGAAATGATCGCCGATGGCCCGACTGAGGACGTGATCGCGGCCTATCAGAGCTCACTGGCGGAAGATCCAAAGGCTCAGACGTTCAGCGGCACCGGCCTGCACATTTCTTCCCTGGAGATGGTGAGCGAAGCAGGAGACATCATCGCTGAAGCCTTTGCGGGCCAGGCGGTAGCGTTTCTGCTGGGCTATGAGAATCCTGAGGGCACCGAGAGCTGCGAGGCGGACCTCATGATTTTTAACGACCGAGGTGTGCCCATCACTCGCCTGGGCACTGCCTTCTGCGGCCCACGAGTCGCACTGGGCCAGCGTGGGAAGCTTCGTTGCGATATCCCCTCGCTGCCGCTGCCGTTGGGGCGCTATCGCGTCGCGGCGACGCTGCGCATGTACCACGAGCGGCACGATGAACAGCTCAACGCGCTGTCCTTTGACGTGATCGGCTCAACCTTCTTCGCGCATGGCCCACAGCCGCAGGCACACCAGTTCTCGGCAATGCTTGCGCACCGCTGGGACTCCGTGTCGCCCGACTTGGAGTAAGGACGCTGGCCTACAGCGGAACCGGGCTGAGCCGGCCGCGCAGGTAGAACAGCAGCAGGACCACGTCTCGCCGATCGATCACCCCATTGCGGTCAAGGTCCATTTGCGGAGCCGTGGCCGTGGCATCCCGCAAAGCCAGCAAGTTCGCGAGAATCTCGAGGCCGTAATCGAGACCCTCAAGCCCTACGATCCCGACATTCTGGTCTTGCAGGAAGTGGTCATCGAGATCGCGCACATTCGCATTAAACAAGTCGAGGCAATCGCCCAGGCCCTTGGCATCTATACCTGGGTCTTTGGGGAATGCTACAACATCGGATTTGCCCTGTTTCTGGTCGTCGGCGCGACGGCAATCCTCAGCAAATCTGCCCTGACGCCTCTGATAAATTTTGACCTGGCAGGCCGGCGTCCGTTCTACATCACGCGCAACAACAGGCGCGCTCTCTGGGCGGAAGTGCAGCTAGGCGGCCAAGCCGTCTGGGTGAGCTTGCTGCTGGCGTCAGGAGCGAGCGCAACGGTCCCTTCATCGCCGGTCTATGATTCCCAGTAGGCCCCGTGCTACTTGCCAGCTACTTCTGATCCTCGTGCTGCCACTCGGAAAGGCTCCAAAACGTGAGTCGGGATGTCCGGCTGCAGTCACGTCGTAGGCGTCAGGGACACAACCAGCCGTGGGAGCCGACAGCTGGTTCTGTCCCGGTGTATCGACCTGTATCAGGCGGAACGCGACATGGAAAAATACGCATGGAAACCGGGCCATTTACGACCACGGTCACTTGCTGTTTCTCGACCAGAATCTGCCGTCCTGCCGCGCGGAAGTGCATGTCACATTTCCAAGCCACCAGTCCCAAGAGTTGAGCGTTGAATGGAAGGCTGAAATCGAACGCCGTCTGGACAAACTCAATCGCGGCGAAGCTAAGTTTATTGACGCTGACGAGTTCCTGCGTGCGCGTCTATCTGCTTACGATTCGTGAAGCGCATCTTGCTTCACGAGGCTGCCGAAGAGATTTCGGCCGCGGAAGACTACTACAGCAACGTCGAGCCCGGCTTCGGCCGAGAGATCATTCTCGAACTGGTCACAGCCTACGGGCATATTGACCAATTTTCTTTCGCATGGCCAGTCACCTTCTGTGATAATCGACACCATCAGCTCACTCGCTTCCCCCTACGCTGGTCTCTATCGCGTCGCCCATCAACAACGTAAGCCCGTCTACTGGGCAGACCGGGCGCATAGCGGCCGACCTGACGATGGTGCGTAGGCACTCGACCAGTCCCTACTCTCTCTGCCCACTCATTCGCCGGGAATCTCATACGATAGGTACCCACCGCCCGTTAATCGCAATCCGGTTGTAGGCTCGCGATCATAGCCAACGGTACGCCCGCTCACTATAATGAACGCCAGGAAGCCAGCAAGAATCAGTGAGACGAAGAACCCGAGCGCTGCTGCGACAACCACATGAAATGAGCGCCACAGCGCTGACCCTGCCGACAGCCGGTGGATGCTTGGAAGCAATAGAGCCGTGCAAACGATCCCGAAAGCCAGCAGAAGGCCAAGCAGCATGGAACCGAATATGACTTGGAGTACTCTGTCCTTCGCAGAGATGGCTTCAGCTTTCATCTATTGCCCAATCCTTTACTGAGCTGAACCCAGGGCTGTCCCATACGCCTCAGTGCGTAGCTACCAGTCCATCGTAAGCATCCAAATTGTCGAGCTCAACCCTGTCACTGCTTTCAGCGTCGCTTAGATACAAATTCGAGTGAGCCCGAAGGCCTCTACCTCACGATAGAACGCTGCAGATTCAATGCATCATGTGTCTGCAGTGGCAAGAGAAGTGTGACGCGGCGTGTGTTCTGGCCACTATGCTAATTTTCCGAGACTGCTCCTCAATGAGCAAAAGGCATCCGGAACCATCGCTGGAAACAGTATCGTGTCAAGAGGGCAGTTTAACTAGTAAACTCACCATTGGCGGCTGGCCTTGCTATTCATGGGTCAACACTGAGCGAGTAGCCCATGCTGTGGTGCGTGATGATCGGGCACTGGTCTGGCGTGATCTTGCGCAGCTTGGCGCGGATGGTCTTGATGTGCGTATCGACCGTGCGCGGCTCGCTCGCCATGGGATCGTCCCAGGCAAGGTCGAGCAGTTGCTCGCGCGAGAGGACCCAGCCAGGTCGCGACAGCATGGCAGTCAGTAGGCGATACTCCCCGCGGGACAGCCGCAGCAATTCACCGTGATAGCGAATTTCGCACGCTGACTCGCAGTGCGAGAAGCCTGGTGCGGACTCCGCAACTTCTGGCTCTGGATCCTTGGCGCTGGCGCAACGGCGGAGGATCGCACGGACGCGGGCCGTCAATTCGCGGGGGCTGAACGGCTTCGCCATGTAGTCATCGGCACCGATCTCCAGGCCGACAATGCGGTCGACCTCCTCGCTTCGTGCGGTCAGGAAGACCACCGGCAGTTCGGAGGATCTGCGGAGTTCGCGAAAGAGGTCGAAGCCATTGCAGTCCGGCAGGCCGACATCCAGCACTGCTAACTCAAACTGCGCAGCAGCCAGCGCTTCGCGCGCGGCGCTGCCAGTTCCGACGACGGTCACGTCAAACCCTTCGGTGGCCAAGGCATACTGAATGGTGTCGGCAATCGCCGATTCATCCTCGACTACCAGAATTTTCTGCGCCATGACCAGCTTCGAGGCTAGAGGGACAGCCCGTCGAATGCCGAGCCCACGCTGCCGAAGTCATCCTGACTGCCCGAGAGATACTCCCGGAACTCGTCTGAATCATCGTCACCTGAATCAGGCAGCATCAGCGAAACCCGATCGTTATGAATCGATTTCACGACGACCGTCACCTCGGATCCTGGAGGGTGCCGCTTCCACAGGGCTTTGCCCGGGTTAACCGCCCCGTCGATCGATACTTCGCTCACATGAAGCAGCCCGACCAGGCGGTCCGTCAAGCGAACGAATACGCCAAATGGGCGAATCTCTTCAACCTTGCCGACGTGCTGTTGGCCAACCGTAAGCGCAGCGCCGTCCACATCCATGGTGCGGCCCAATTGCGGGTTCTCCATGGTCAGGGAGATGCGACGCTTCTCGATGTCGATCGCCTGAATGTAGACCTCGAGCTCTTCATCTTCATGCAGAACTTCGGCGGCGTGGCGCAGGCGCTTGCCAGCGCCTAGTTTCGAAATATGGACCAGGCCTTCGATCCCGGGCTCAAGCTCGACAAAGGCACCGAATGGCATCAGGCGCACGACCTTGCCGTGGTAACGATTGGAAACGTGGTAGCTGTTCTCAGCCTTGCCCCACGGATCTCCTTGGGCTTCGCGCAAACTCAGCGAAATGCGATTCCGCGCCCAGTCCAAGCTCAGAATTTTGACCTGTACGGTTTGGCCAGGCTGCACGACATCGCCGGCGGTTTCGACCCGTTTCCAGGCCATTTCGCGCATTGGAATAAGCCCTTCAGTCCCACCGAGCTCCACAAATGCGCCAAAGTCTGCGAGGCGTGTGACCTCGCCTCCGATGATCTCCCCGACCTGCAGGCGCTCCTTCAGCACCTCGATCTGGCCCTGCTGCTCCTGCTCCATAAGTTTGCGACGCGAAACCACGAGGTTTCCATCTGCGTACTCGGTGACCAGAAAGCTGTATACTCGGCCCAAGTGGTCTGCGGCATCACGCCGATGCATGTCGATTTGCGAGTAGGGGCAGAAGGCTCGCTGCGAGCCAATCGTGACTTCGAAGCCGCCTTTACGTTCTTCGGCCACCTTCCCCTCTACGGGGATGCCGCTGGCTGCGGCGTCTGCGAGCGCTTCGTCGATCTGATCGCTGTCCTTGCCACCGACGCGGACCATGAGATGGATGCCATTGCTGTCTTGGTGGGAAAAGTGCGACGTAATCTCATCGCCTTCCTTGACCGATATTTCACCATCGCGTTCTAGTTCCTGGCGAGGGATGATGCCCTCGCTCTTGGCCCGGACATCTACGAAAACCCAATCTCGCGTGATCGAGATGATCACGCCTGTCACTTGCTCGCCAGGGGAAAAGCTGCTATGAAAGCCAACCAGCGACTTGTCTAATTCCGACATTCTCACACCGTGCTGTTAAGGTCGTCTGCGTCTCCAGTGGACGCATCGGCTGAACCGGTATAATCCGCCTGTGCGAGGAACATACAACGCAGGACGCGGTTTCCCCGCCTCGTGATGCCACCCCGGCGACGAGCTAGACCAGCTGGAAAGCTCCTGGGAATCGGCGGTATGGGGATGCGTCGAAGGAGGAGTATCTGCCTACGGTAACGGCTTCTGGCACACCGTCCAGGGCGGAGGCAACGCCGCTGAATACCGGTGGTTCCTGCCGCATTCGCGGCATGACGTGCTGTGGGGTAACTACAACGGCTTATCCTCTCGCTTCTCGACGCTGCTCGAGGGCGTGGTCGGCAAGGTCTCAGCGGGCACCCAGGTGAATTACTGCTCGGGTGCGATCGAAGAAGAGATCGGCTGGGCCTTGAATGATGCCGAGGTGATCATCGCCTGCATGGGCGTCACACCTGAGATGGAGGGCGAAGAGGCGGGTGACATGGGCGTGCCCGATGCCGAGGGCGGCGGGGATCGTGTCAGCATCGGACTGCCCACGCAGCAGCAGGCCTTGCTGGAGAAGTTGGTCGCGACCGGCAAGCCGGTGATCCTCGTGCTTACCGGAGGCAGCCCGATTGAGTTCAACTGGGCCAAGGAACACTGCGCGGCCATCTTGATGGTCTGGTATCCGGGCGAGGCTGGCGGCGAAGCAATGGCCGATGCCATCTTCGGCGACTACAATCCGGCCGGACGCCTGCCCCTGACCTTCATTAAGTCGCTGGCAGATATTCCTACCTTCACCGACTACCGGATGAAGGGGCGCACCTATCGGTTCATGAAGAAGGAGGCGCTCTACCAGTTCGGCTATGGGCTGAGTTACACAACGTCCAAGTATAGTAAGCTAAAGGTGGATGGCTTGACCCTGACCGTCGAGGTGAAGAACAGCGGCAAGCGCGACGGCGACGAAGTGGTCCAGGTGTACGTCACGGACAGCCCGGCCCGGGTCCCGACGCCGATCAAGCAGCTTTTGGCCTTCAAGCGGGTTCGCATCAAAGCGGGCGCGACCAAGACCGTTAGCCTGACCATCAAGCGCAAGCAGCTTACCGCCTACAGCGCCAAGGGCGCGCCCATTTTCGCAAGCGGCGACTACGCCATCAGCGTCGGCGGTGGCCAACCAGATGACGAGAGTAGCGGCGCAATCGCGGGGACACTCGTGCTGTAACGCGACTCCCGTCGCTAACTACAAACGGGCAACGGCGTTGTTCGTAGTCAGCTAGGGGAGTGGCGTTCTTTCGCCCCGTGCTGGGAAGAGCACGCTCCAATTGAGAGCCTGCCGTCTCTGGCTGTCAGTGCTGCTCTTGCCAGCGCCGATGCTCTTGCAGCGCCTCCCATGGCATGACGCCGCAGCGTTCGGCCCAGGCATCGTGGAGAGCTGTCAGCTCACTCACAATGCGGGGATGGGTGACGGCTAGATCGCGGGTCTCGCTGCGGTCTGCGGCCATGTTGTAGAGCTCCCAGTCTTGGCCATAGCGGCAGACAAGCTTCCAGATTCCGCGGCGGACTGCTTTGTTGCCCTCGTGCTCCCAGTACAGCACCTCGCGAGTCGGTGCGGAGTCCGCAAAAGTTGGCACGATGCTGAAGCCCTCCAGAGGCTTGATGGTTCGACCGTTGTGGCTGGCCGGATAGGCGGTGTCCGCAATGTCGAGGAAGGTGGCCATAATATCTGGCAGCTGTGCGGGTTGATCGCGAAGCTCATTCCGAGCGGCGATCCCGGCGGGCCAATGGGCGATGAACGGTGTCGAAATGCCGCCTTCGTGCACCCAATGCTTGTAGAGCCGAAAGGGCGTGTTGCTGACGTTTGCCCACGCCGTACCGCAGCTCTGGTAGGTGTCTTCGGGGCCCGGCATGACCGCGGGATCGTTGCCGAAGCGGACCTCGCGGCCATCGCTGGTCTGGGCGGTGGCGTACGGGACTGAGCCTTCGCGAACTCCCTGGCCCATCTTGGGCCCGAGTTCTTCGGCGCAAGCACCGTTGTCGGCCAAGAACACAATGAGGGTGTTGTCCCACTGGCCGTTGTCCTTGAGGGACTGCAGGATGGTGCCAATGCCGCGGTCCATGCGGTCGAGTTGGGCGGCATAGACTTCCATTCTGCCCGCTTGCCATTCTTTGTGATCAGCCTCATCCCAAGCCGCAACCCGGGGATCGCGGGCGGTGAGCAGCCACTGGCGGTCGATGATGCCCATCTTGACCACGCGGGCCAAGCGCTCTTCGCGGAGCGTGTCCCAGCCGGCGTCGAACGCACCTGCGTACTCCGCAATGTCTTCGGGATGCGCGTGCAAGGGCCAGTGGGGCGCGGTGTAGGCAACGTATTGGAAAAAGGGCGTGCCAGCGTGGTCAGTACAATGCTCGCTGATCTGGCGGACGGCTTCCTCCGAAATGCGGTCAGTGAAGAAGTGCCCTGGCTCGGGCGCGATGCGCTCGTTGTTTCGAGTCAACGTCTGGGGATTCCAGTAATTCGCAGCGCCGGTGATGATGCCGTAGAAATCGTCGAATCCGCGATTGGCCGGCCAGTTGTGCTTCGGCCCATCTGCGCCGATATGGCCGGTGACATGCCACTTGCCACACATGTAGCTGCGGTAACCGCTGGTGCCGAGCGCTTCGGCGATGGTGACGGTGTCGCGGTTCAGGTCCCCGAGGTAGCCGTCGATCTGGTCGTCGCCGACCATGTGGCCCACGTCTGCCTGCTGCGGATAGAGGCCGGTGAGCATCGATGCGCGCGACGGGCAACAGCGGGCGGTGTTGTAGAACTGGGTGTAGCGCAGGCCATTCTCGGCCAAGGCATTCAGATTGGGCGTGCGGGCTTCGCCACCGTAGCAGCCGAGGTCGGAGTAGCCCATGTCGTCGTTGATGATGAGCAGAATGTTCGGTCGTTTGGTCATGGGGATTCTTCCCCTTCGCTTGCCGCGGGGGCGCCGAAGATGGCGCGCAGGCGCTCGGCGTCGAACTTGAGCTGGCGATCGTAGGTGTAGATGCCGTTCTGCTCCTGCTCCACATCGGTGAGTTGGGTGTAGGTGTAGCCAGCGATGTGGGGGTGATCTGTCAAGACCTTGGTCAGCCCGGCGATTCGGGCGTAGACTTCCTCGATGCCTTCGGGCGGCCTGCCGTAGCCCCAACTGGCCGGATCGGCTTGCGCTGGGGCGATCTCCTCGCGCCACCAGGTGCCGCCGTATTCGTCGACTACGTAGGGCTGGCCGGCGTAGGGGGCATCAAGCTCGGGGACGTTCACGTGGAAGCCCTCGCGAGCGCCTGGCGCGACTGCTGTGAACTTTTCAGCAAAGGTCGCCACGTCTTGGTCATAGCAATGCACGGTGTAGATGTCGGTGTCCACGTGCACATAGCCGCTGCAATCGTTGACCGGTCGGGTCGGGTCCAAGGCGCGGGTGAGGTCCACCGTCTCTTGTACGCAACGCCGATGGCGCTCGATGTGAGCCTTGGCGACTTCTGCCGTTTCGTTATAGGGTGTCCAGGCGACGATCGAGGGATGGTTTAGATCGCGCATCACCACTTCGCGCCACTCGTTTTGGAGATTGTGGAACGCCTCCAGGCTGGCCTGTTGGCGCCAGGCACCCCAATCGCAGAACTCGCCCCATGTGATGTAGCCGAGCTGGTCCGCCCAATAGTGAAACCGCTCTTCGAACACCTTTTGGTGGAGGCGTGCACCATTGAAGCCGACTGCTTTGGCTCGCTCGATGTCTGCCTTGAGTTCGGCGTCGCTTGGGGCGGTCCAGATGCCGTCGGGGTAGAAACCTTGATCTAGGACGGAGCGGAAGAAGAAGGGCTCGTTGTTCAGGTAGAAACGATTGCCCTCAATGTGAAACTTGCGCAGGCCGGCATAGCTGGCGACCGAATCAACGATCGTCTCGCCGTCGACTAACTCGAGGCGGACATCGTAGAGGAACGGGGCGGTCGGTGACCAGGGCCGTGGATTGGCCAGCTGGACAACGACGGCGCTCCCGCTGCCGGCTGGCGCTTCGGCGGCACCAGCTGCTGTTCCGTCGGCCGTCACCGTAGCCCGAAAGCGCAATCCGGTCCGAGCGCCGGTGATCGTCGGCGTCACAACCAGACGTCCGCCATCCAAGTCTGGCACGATCCGGGCGGACGTCA
>DMTJ01000572.1 GCA_003477185.1 Lentisphaeria bacterium | reverse complement strand
CAGGGCAGGTCGCTGCTCTTGCGCGATCAGCTCGGCTGCCGCATAGGCGTCCGGCTCCGTGACCACCTGCAGCGCTGGGTGCTTCTCCCGCACATGCAGCGCCACGACCTGCGGATCCACTGACCGCGGGTTTTCCGCCCGGGTGATGCGGAGTTCGCAAAGATGCGGTGCCAACAGTGCCAACATCTCCTGCCACTCCTTGTCAATCATCGTAGCGAACAGTGCCACATAGCGCTCGTTCGCGGGAAGTGCCGCCACTAACTCATGCATCGCAGCCATGTTGTGCGCTCCATCCAATAACACCGTGTTCGACAGCTGCTCCAGACGCCCTGGCCAACGCGCTCGCTCTAGCCCGGTAGTCGGGCGAGCCAGCCGCGCCAGCGTCGCCGCTGCCACTGCCGTATTGTCTGCCTGATGCGAACCTCGCAGTGCGATCTCCGCAGTACATTGCCCGGTCGGCAGGCGTAGCTGCACCTGCTGCCCAGCGTCCGTTGGCTCCGTCGCCAACACCGCGAAGTCCTCACCCAGCTGCCAGACCGGCACCCGCAGCTCACTGGCTCTGGCCATAATCACCTCCCGCGCCTCAGGGTTGCGAACTCCGCAAACCAATGGCACGCCTGGCTTGAGAATGCCCGCCTTCTCGGCCGCGATCTCTGCCAGGGTATTGCCCAGCGCGCCGATGTGATCCAGCCCGATTGAGGTGATCACCGTAATCGCGGGCTCGCAGACATTAGTCGAGTCCAGCCTGCCGCCCATGCCCACTTCCAGGATTGCGAACTTAGCACTTTCCTGGGCAAACCAGCGCCATGCCATGGCCGTGAGAAACTCGAAGAAGGTCGGGGTGGGGCCGACGGCTGGGAAGAGCCGTGCGGCGTCTGCTCGGATGCCGGCTGCGATCTCCGCAAACTTGGCTTCGCTGATTGCTTCACCACCAATTCGCAAGCGTTCCCGGACTGAGACGAGGTGCGGGGACGTATACAGGCCCGGCCGCAGCCCCTGGCTGGTCAGCGCGGCCGAGAGTAGCGAGCATACCGAGCCTTTGCCGTTGGTGCCGGCCACGTGGATCGCGGGCAGCTGGCGTTGCGGATTCTCCAACGCAGCCAGCAGCTCGCTGGTGTTCTCGAGACCCAG
Source organism: Lentisphaeria bacterium (assembly GCA_003477185.1). Classification (GTDB taxonomy): domain Bacteria; phylum Verrucomicrobiota; class Lentisphaeria; order JABSQK01; family UBA12247; genus UBA12247. Next base: position 10,604 of record DMTJ01000572.1, on the reverse strand, counting down.
CTTTACGCCGCCTCGGCACAGATCCTCTAGGAACGCCTCAGCGTCCGTGAAACTCCAGGGCTGTTGCAGGGCTATTGTCCAGCGAAAACCGTGCGGATATCAAAATTTAGCGTGTGATTCTCTGGCTCTGGTCCGTCCGCAGGGGGAATGCCGTAGTCATTCAGATTCACGTCAAAACCGCTGGTCAGGATGACGGCGGGCTTGCCATTCTCCATGACGACGGCTTCCAGAAAGCCAGGTAGCGTCAGCTGGCTCGGCTTTCCTTTCATGGTGAAGGTGCCACTCATCTCTGTCGGGACCTGCACGCCGTACGTCAGAGGCTGTTCTGCAACGAGCGACTTGATTGCGAAGCTTGCCTTTGGGTGCGTCTTCGCATCCAGATACAAGCTGCCGCGAATCACTGCGTCCAACTCAGAGTCGCCCATGGTGAGGCGGCCTACGTCCACGGTGATGATGCCGCTGGCTTTGTTGATGTCCAGTCCAGGGATATTGAGTGTACCGCTGACGCCCTGCGCTTCACCGCGATGGCCATCGAGCGGGGCAGGAAAGGCGAACTGCACCTGCGGCGGCAGATTTGAGGAGTTCGCAACTCTGTAGGATGTGGGCAGCTTCGGGGCGACCGCCAGCGGGGCGTTCTCTGCCGGGGCAGGCACGGGCATTGCTAGGGCAGCCCAGCGGAACTTGCACATGTAGGACTCGACAATGTCAAAGCCATCGCCGAGCGATGGATCGGCCATGGTGACTGCCACGGCGTCCTCGAGCGCGCGGGCTGCGCGGCGGAAGATCCAGCGCCGGTATTTCCACGGACCTTTGAATGGAGTGTCGCCGGTGGTGAAGACTGGCTTCTTGCAGTGAAATTGCGAAAACAGCGAGGCAGATACATGCAGCGTCCCGTCCTCGCCGAGCCACGGGTAGAAATCCATGTAGAACAGCCGGTCCGTGGAGCCTTGCATATAGGTCTCCTTATTCCAGAATTTGACCAAGCCTTCGTCTACCCAGTGGCGGGTGTCCTGCTGCCAAAGCTTCTCGCAGTACTCTTCTGGCAGTGTGCCGCCGAGAGAGCTGACTTTGATCGGTGCGATCAGGTGAGCGCGGCCGTTGGTCCAGACTGGAATGTTCGACCACTCGCGCAGGCTGTCGCCTCGGGGCACGTAGCGTGAGGTACGAATAAAGGTGCGAATGCGGTCCAAGTTGCGATAACGGCCTTGGTACACCGAGCGCCCGCGGGAATTCTCGAAGACGATGCTCGGCGTGATCGTTATTCCCTCAGGGCTGCCAAGGCGGCTATCCCAGACATGCAGCGCGGTGCCAATTTCAGCGGCAATTTTGCGTACTTCCGGCAGGACTTCCTCTTGGAAGGTATTGTCGACCTCGGACTGATTCGGGCGCACGAAGACGATCAGCTGCCCATTATCAGGGTCGACTGGATCAATCGCTTTCGGCGCTAGATCGTCGGGCATGACTGCCCAGACCGGCGTCATGTTCTGGGCGTAAGTAAAGGTTGCGACCATCGCAACAAGAAAGGCGCTGGTAAAGTGCATGGGCTACTCCTTTTGGGACCAGGTTCCGTCGACGGCTTGCAGCCAGGTGCCGGCCGGTGAACGTTCTGCGTAACGAGCAGCAGCTCTTTGCCCGACTGCGTCTGCGCTACCGCCTGCCTTGGCGGCGAGTGCGCGGTACACGAGTTTGCGGTCCGCATTCTCAGCTTGCGCGGTCGCGGTGGCTGCCGGTGTGGCAGTGCGGACGCTCAGGAGGCCTTTGGCATCCTCACCGAGGTGGCCCGACGCCTTCAGTGTTGCAATCTCCCCAGCACGGGCCTTCATCTGGGCCTTGATCGTCGAGAGGCTGGCGGCGAATGTAGTCGTGCTCAGCAAGAGAAAAGTAAGTAGTAGGTGTTTCATGCCAGCTCCTATTCCGAATCCAGGTCATCAAAAAAATCATCCAGCGCGCGATCGATCTTCACATTGACGTCGATCGTAATCTGAATGGGCTCGATTCGAATGGGGTCAGACTTCACCTTAATGCAGCCGACGGCCAAGATGGCAGTGAGCAGAGTGAGAGAGAGCAGTTGCATAGGCTGGGATCCTTAAAGTAACGAGCGAAGTGCAGACAATAGCATGTGTACGTGGTTTGGCGTACAGCTCTCGCCCATCAGGCCGATTCGCCAGAGCTTGCCGGCGAACTGTCCAAGCCCGCCTCCCACTTCGATTCCATAACGATCTAACAGTGCGCCGCGCAGTGCGGCATCCTCACAACCAGAAGGAAGATGCACTGCGTTCAGCATCGGCAAGCGATACTCTGGTGAGACCAGGTATTTGAAGCCAATTTCCTGCAAGCCATGGCGAAGTAGGACATGATTCTGTTGATGGCGCTTCCAGCGCGGCTCGAGTCCTTCTTCGAGGACGATGCGCAGTGCCTCGTGCAGGGCGTACATGCTGCTGACCGGCGCGGTGTGGTGGTAGGCACGTTTGGCACCTGTCCAGTAGTTCCGCACCATCGACAGATCGAGAAACCAGCTCTGGACCTTCGTTTTGCGCGCATCCATGACCGCTACCGCGCGCTCACTGAACGTGACCGGCGAGATTCCGGGAGGCGCGCTTAGGCACTTTTGAGTCCCCGTGTAGACGGCGTCCAAGCCCCAGGCGTCGACTTCCAGCGCGGATCCGCAGAAGGATGTGACTGTGTCTACCACGATGAGCGCTTCGTGCTCATGTGCGAGGTTCGCAATCTCTTCCAGTGGTTGCAGCACGCCGGTCGACGTCTCGGCATGGACGATGCAAACGAGCTTTGCAGAGTTTGCAGCCAGCGCGTCTGCTACTTTCTCGGGGGCGATCGGCTGGCCCCATTCGGCCTCGACTCGGATTGCGGTCGCGCCGCAGCGCTCGACAATGTCGGCCATGCGTCCGCCAAACACGCCGTTGACGCAGACGATCGCGCGATCGCCGGGCTCAAGCAGATTCACCAGGCAAGTCTCCATGCCAGCGCTGCCAGGCGCTGAGATCGGGATCGTTAGCTCGTTCTGGGTCCGAAACGCTGTGCGCAGCATGTCCTTGATCTCATCCATGATCTGAATGAAGTCCGGGTCCAAATGCCCAATGAGCGGCGTGGCCATGGCCCTCAATACACGAGGATTGGCGTCGCTGGGACCAGGGCCCATCAGGACGCGTTGACCGGGATTCAGGGGAGCAGGTACAGACATGATTTTAGGGCGTTTTTTCAGGGGGCTCGGGCTCAGGGGGCGGGAAAACGATGTCATCCTCGGTCCAATGGCTGCCATCCGGTCCAGCGGAGCGGATCTCCATTAGGTGCGAGGATTGTTGGTGGAAGAACAGCGGACGGCTCCAGCGATCCAGCAGTTCTCCCGCTGCATTAATGTAGGTGTGTTGCTCAGGTACGTATACGATCTTGCGTGAATTATGTCCCTGAAACCGGGCCATGATCTCTGCGTTGGTCCCGACTGGATTCCCGCGGAAGGCGACCTGATACTCGCGGAAGACGTGGTCGACCAGTTTGAGGTCGTCGACGATCGTGCGTTTGGGGTCCGCATAGCCTTCCAGCAGAAAAGTGGCTCCGGGGCTATCTGTGGCCTTACTGGTGGGCTGGCGGACCACATGCTCGGCGGCCACCGGCTTGGGAGCTGGCTTCTCCTCGGCCGCCTGCGGCGCGACCACGGGTTGGCTCTGTCTCTGAAGGGCCAGGAACACAAGAATGCCCAACAAGACGCAGGCGATGATAAAGGTGCGCGTATGCATCCGCTAACTGTAACTGAGTTTCTACCCGCGGCAACCAGCTGTTTTCTGGGGCAAGTGAACAATCGGCATGAATACGCTGTCTTACGTCACGTCGCAAGATAGCGGTATCTCTCTCAGCCCCATTCAGGATGTCCCACCATGATTCGTTTCATCGCACTGCTCGAACTCTTTATTCGGTCCTTTTCTTTTGCGCCGGCGCCCAGCCCAGTGCCGGTGCGGGTGCAGTCTCAGCGTTCGCAGTAGGCCAAGAGTGTTCTTCTACCTGCTCACTGCACTAATTGTTGTCCCCGCTATTGAGGTGGTGCTGATCCTAAAGGTCAGCGTCATTGGCTGGGGCAATACCTTCGCTGTCATCGTCCTGACGGGAATCGCCGGTAGCTGGCTGGCACGTCGACAGGGCGCGCGTGCTTGGCGCGGGATTCAAGAGTCTTTAGCGGCAGGGCGGGTTCCGACGACTGAGGCGCTCGACGCATTGTTGATTTTTGCTGCCGGGCTGGTTCTGCTGACGCCGGGTTTTGTGACCGACGCTCTGGGCTTCCTGCTGCTGATCCCGGTGACGCGTGGCTTGTTTCGCGCCTGGCTGGTGCGCCACTTCAAGAACCGGACCAATGTGAAGATGCAGTTTGGCCCGCAATTCGGGGCGCCGCCGTTCGGGGGGGCGCAATACCCGCAGCAGCCTATGGACGATGGCGTGATCGACGTTGAGTCTCGGCCGGTCGAGGATGATCAGCTAAATAGTGGCTGATAGGCGAGGATGTAGGTCGAGGAAGATTTTTCTGCCAAGATTTCGGCGCGACAGTCAAGCTTGACGTATGCCCCTGAGAAATACATTGTAAATATGATTGAATTCGAGTGGGATCCAGACAAAGCAGCAATCAAACTGCAGAAGCATGGATTTTCCTTTGAGCAGGCGACGACCGCGTTTGCTGATCCATTTGGCCTGATCATATTCGATCCTGATCGCTCCGAAGAAGAAGATCACTTTATCCTGCTTGGCATGTCGACGTCTGCACGGCTACTCATCGTCTGCCACTGCCACCGCAACAGGGATGATGAGGTCATTCGAGTCATCTCTGCTCGCAAGACAGAGCCACACGAACGCAAGCAATACGGACAGTTCCTATGAGAGAAGAGTACGATTTTTCGGATTCAAAGCCCAATCCGTACGCCAGCAAGCTGAAGAAGCAAGTCACGATTCGCCTTGGGGTAGACGTAATCGACTATTTCAAGAAGATGTCTGAGGAGAACGGGATCCCCTATCAAACGCTGATTAATCTCTATCTGCGAGACTGTGCGCTTCAGCATCGCAAGCTTGGGATGGAGTGGGCATCCTAAGTCGTGGAATCTTTTGCAGGTATCTTGCAAGCTGGCGCTTGGGCGCAAACGGAGTTGCGCCATACGTGATTGTTAGTCGAACGCCCAGTGGTTTTGGAGCGTGTCGAGGCAGCCGCCTGAGGTTGCGGAGTTCGCAACCAACGGCGTGAGACCGTGGTGCTCACAGGTCGCCGCCGTCGGTGGGCCAATGGCCACGATCACGGTATCTGCCAGCGGGCCAGTGCCCCAGCGGTCGACAAAGCCATCCACAGCGCTGCTGCTCAGGAATAGCACGGCGTCGAACTCGAGGAGTTCCGGCTGTTCCACTGCCTGATTGCGGTATAACACACATTCGGTCACCTCTGCCTTGATGGCGCGCAGGCCGTCACTCAGCGTCGCTGGCGCGCGGTCGGACTTGAGCCGCAGCACGCGTTCGCCAGGCTGCACGGTTGTGGCCGCAGCAGCCACGAGGCCGGCCGCGCCAAAGTCTGTCTCAGGGCCGAGGTCGGGCGAAACGCAATAAGATGCGAGTGCCTGGGCGCAGCCGGGGCCGCTGACCATGATCTTGGGTAGCTCGCGCACGTCGATCGCCAAGGCACGCAGCAGCTCAAACAGGCAGCGTACTGCGGCTGGGCTGGTCACCGTAATCCAGTCAAAGTCGGATACGTTCTGCAGTAACTCTCCGGCTGCAGGCTCCGTGGTCAGCTCGATCAGCGGGCAGGGCAGGGGAACGCCAGCTCGCCAGAGAACGTCTTGGGTGAGGGCGGGCATCAGGTTGGTACTGCCGGTCAACAAGATGCGCCGATTGCGCAGCGGGCCAGTCGGCAACTGCAGAAACTCGGGGGCCATGGTATCGCCGACGATGAACAGCGCAGGATGCTTGTTGATCATGCTCTCGGCCACGGCCTCAGAAATTTTGCACAGCGGTGCCGAGATCACTTGGCGCTGGTGCGAACCAGCGGCGAAAATCATGGCAGAGGGCTGGTAGGGATTGCGCCCTTCATCGATCAGGGCTTTGACCAACGCGTCTAGGACTCTGAGCGGCATGAAGAATGCGAGCGGCAGATCTCGCCGATGTTCGCCCTGAATCGTGGCAACTGCGGAGTTCGCAAGTCGCGAAGTCAGCAGCGTGAAGCCGGTGTTTACGCCGCGGCGGGTGAGAAACCAGCCAGTTTCGTTGGTCGCGGCCTGGAGGCTGCTGACGCCCGCAATGACGCGCCAGGGCAGGGACATTTCCTGAAGCGATTCGATTTCCTGTGCGGCGCGGCCGAAGATTCCGGGGTCACCGCCTTTTAAGCGCGCTACGCGGCGGCCTTGGCGGGCGTAGTCGCTGATCATGCGGTCGACATCGACGCGCTCGACTTGGTAGCGTCCGGCGCGCTTGCCGACATCCATAGCGATGGCGTCGGCAGGAATGTGGCGCAGCAGGTCCTTCGAGACCAAGGCGTCGTACAGGCAGACGTCGCAGGTCTGCAACGCTTTGATACCAGCCTGGGTGCAGTAGTCTGCGCCTGGCCCGCCGCCGATCAGGGTCACGGCATAGACGAATCGTTGACGGATGGTGCGAAAGCGGGCGTCATCCTCGCGGAAGGTCAGGCAGAGCCAGCCCTGTGCTTCGGGCGGTGGCAGCTCGGCGCAAGGAATCCACTCGCTAATACGATCCTGGAGGCCGAGCCGGTTGAGGGCGGCTCCGGCGATGATCACCGCGTCGTAGTCGCCTGCATCCAGCTGGGCGATGCGCTCTTCGATATTGCCGCGGATTGGCTGGTGCACCGCCGTTGGAAATTGGGCTTTGCACCACTCGTCACGACGGTCGCTGCTAACGCCGCAAACTGGTGCGTCCGGCAGATCTGCGCGGGATTCTCCGGCGCGCAGTACGAGGGCATCGCGCGGATCCTCGTGCCAGGGTAGCCAGAACCAGTCGAGTCCTTCGCGGACAGGGTAGGGCACGTCTTTGGCGCTGTGCACAGCCGCGTCGACCTCGCCCGCGAGGACGGCCTCGTCGAGAAAGCGGGTGAAGAAGTCTGGATCGCTGACCCGCAGGTCGGTCGAGCGATCGTGGTCTCCGGGGCTGGACATGGGCTGGAGCGAGAGCTCGAGGCGTGGCAGTTCGGCCATCAAGCGCTCGAGTGCATCCTGCGCCTGGGTCAGGGCAAGTTGGCTGCTACGGGTTCCGATTTCTAGTTTCATGACTACCAATGGCGGCGAATGGGCACGCCAGCTTGGTCTAGTTCTTGTTTGATGACGGCGATCGTGTAGTCGCCGGTATGCACCATGCTAGCGATGATCGCAGCGTCAGCGCGGGCTTTAAGAAAGACGTCTGCGAGGTGCTGTGGGGTGCCAGCGCCGCCGCTGGCGACGACCGGAATGCGGACTTCGCGAGCGATCATGCCGGTGAGCGTGAGCTCGAAGCCGTCGCGGGTTCCGTCTGCATCGACTGAGTTGACGACGATTTCGCCGACGCCGAGCCCTTCGGCTCGTCGGGCCCACTCGAGCGCATCCATGCCGGTGCGGGTGCGAAAGCCTTGGGTGGTGACCTCGTAGCCGCTCGGAAAGCGTTCGCGGTCGTTGTGGGCTACGGGATCCATACCCAGCACGATGCACTGGGAGCCAAAGGCTTTGGCGCCATCGGCAATGATCTGCGGACTCCGCACCGCCAGGGAATTTACCGAGACTTTCTCCGCGCCAGCGTCGAGAACCCGGTACATGTCGGCCAACTCTGAGATCCCGCCGCCGACGGCAAACGGGATCTGGACGGCCTTAGCGACGTCGCGCACCATTTCGATATCGATCGGGCGGCGCTCGGCGGAGGCAGTGATGTCGTAGAAGACCAATTCGTCACAGCCGCCATCGCTGTAGGCCACGGCCATCTCGATGGGGTCGCCGATTTCGACGTTGTTTTGAAACTTTACGCCTTTGGTGACGACGCGGTTGTGGACGTCGAGGCAGGGGACAATTCGTTTGGTCAGCATACGCCATCCCACTCTGCAAAATTCTTAAGCAACTGGAGGCCAATGCGCCCGGAGCGCTCCGGATGAAACTGGGTGGCAGCGAGATTGTCGCGGCCAACGACTGAGGCAAAAGCGACATCTGCGTAGTCCGTCCGCGCCAGCACGTGGTCTGGGCTGGTGGGAGCAGGATAGTAGCTGTGAATAAAGTAGAATTCGCTTCCGGGCTCAATGCCGGCAAACAGCGGATGCGGGCACACGGGCGCGACTGCGTTCCAGCCCATCTGTGGGATTTTGGTAAACGGGTCAGCTGTTTGAAAGCGCTCTACGGTGCCGGGGAGCAGCCCCAGACAGGGCACGCCGCCATTCTCTTGGGAATAATCCAAGATGATCTGAGTGCCGACGCAGATGCCGAGAAAGGGGCGATCGGCCGACACCTCGGTGATCACATCGCGCAACTCGAGTTCGTCCAGATTAGCCATGGCGCTTCCGGCTGCGCCGTCGCCTGGAAAGACGACTCTCTCCGCGGCGCGAATACGCGCTGGGTCGCGGGTGATTTCGGATAGGATGTTCAGCTTGTCAAAAGCCAGGCGGACGCTGGTGAGGTTGCCCGCTCTGTAGTCAATAATCGCGATCATGCTCGCCGGGGCCCGTGGTGGTGGACTGTAAAAACAAAAAAACGGCAGCTGCCGAGGCAACTGCCGTTTTATGGAGGCAGTGGTAGATCAGCCTTCCTTAGCGGAGCTGGCCTCCCAATCTGCTTGTTTGACAAACTTCGTCAGGTTGGTTCCGTCGTCATCCTTGGCTTTGAGACCGAAGCGGACTTGGACTTTGCCATCTTTCGAGGTTTTCTCCCATTTCACCTTGGTGATTTTGGAGTCGTCAATCTGGACTTTCGCGCGCTTTTTGACGTTGTAGAATTCGACGGCCATAACGCCTCCCGAACGTTCTGGGGTTTATGGGATGGCTGAACATCCCGAACTGAGATGTCGTAGTTTCCCGCATTAAGCGAGGTTACGCAAACCCTTTTAGGCAATTATCTAAAAAAAAAAACGGATTTGGCCATTTTTTTTTGTCGATTTTGGAGGAAAAAACGCTGATCTGAGTTGGCCATTTGATTGATGTAAGGGGGTTGGAGCTGGTTGGAGCGTCGCAAGAAACCGATTCATGGGAGAAATGCTACCGCCAAACGGAGCCAGTGGTCGAGTGAATTTCGGGGCGCATTTTAGTAGCCCAATTCAAGGGGATTGTCATGAGACGCCCCTGACGTAATCACAGTAGCGCCTTCGAGGCGCGCATCGCCCGCGAAGCCAATCAAGGGCTCAAGACTGTCGCAGAGATTGCCGGCGACAATGAGATCCATGTGTCCCAGGTCTCGGCCTGGAAGAAGGAACTCGAAGCCAATATGGCACTGCTGTTCGAGAGAACCAGCCGTTGACGATGCGCGAGACTCTCTCGAGAAGAAGTGCGCTATCCTTGAGCGCAAGGTTGGCCAACTCGTCATCGATAAGGAGTATCTTGAAAAAAGTGCGAGCAGCTGGGGATCAATCGATGAGAAAGAAGATGATCGTGAAAGACCATCCTCTGCTGTCTATTCGTAGACAGTATGAGCTGCTTGACGTCAACCGAAACCGCCTTCAGGGCCTTGAGCCGACAGCTAATACCGAAGACCAGAAAATTATGGTGCTGCTGGATAGCATTCATGTGCGTGAGCCGACATTTGGCGCCCGGCGGTTGAACGCGGTCCTGCGCCGCGATCACGGTTACAGCTTGGGACGCCGACGCTTACGTCGGCTGATGAGAGCTGCAAGGATCCGCGTCAGCTACCGCCACCCGCGCACCGGGATACGAGCTGGCGGGCACAAGATTTATCCGTACCTTCTTTGCGGCCTGGAGATCAGCAAGGCTGACCAGGTGTGGTGTACGGATATCACCTATATCCCGATGGCCCGCGGCTTTTGCTATTTGGCATGCGTCATGGACTGGCACACGCGTGGAGCCTTAGGGTGGGCAGTGTCCACCACGATGGAAACCACCCTGTGCCTGGATGCATTGACAATAGCCCTGGCGACAGGAAGGTGCCCGCAGATAATAAACAGCGACCAAGGCAGTCGGTACACCAGCGCGGCTTGGATTAAGCGCGTTAAAGACGCGGGCACTCTTGTCAGCATGGATGGAACGGGACGCTGGATCGACAATGTCCGCATTGAGAGGCTTTGGCGCAGTGCCAAATATGAAGACGTTTACCTCAATGCGTACGCCACACCGCGTGAATTGGGCAAAGGTCTCGCAGACTGGTTTGAGCGCTACCACGCCACCCGCCCGCATTCTACACTCGACTATCGAACACCGCGGCAATTTCACGCAGAGGAAGCAGCATGACCACTTTGCGCTGGCCACGGCTTTCGGCCGTGATGGGGCTTCGCCCCAAACCCCAAGGTTTTGAAGGCATGGCGGCAACTCTTCAATGCAGTCACCTTGGGAGCAAAGTGGGGGAGTCTAGCGACTCCCCCACGTTGCCGACATTGCGTCATTACCGCTCCGGCTATCCCTCGGCGAGTTTATACTCAGCAGAGCTCGCTTCCGTTTC
>DMTJ01000397.1 GCA_003477185.1 Lentisphaeria bacterium | reverse complement strand
ACCAACGAAGGCGGGGTGCGCGTGCCGCTGATCATCGCTGGCCCGGGCATCAAGCAGGGGGCCGAGACTCAGGTCCTGGCCAATGGCCTGGACGTCTACCCCACCATCCTCTTTTGGACGCGGGCAGCAAAACCACAGGATGTCCTGCTCGATGGTTGTGATCTGTCAGCTCTGCTCACCGGCAACCCGACCGATGCAACCCTGGTCAAGACCGCCAACGGCGATGTCCGTGATACCATCCTTCATCATTTCCCGCATGGCAGCGCTGCGGGCTCGAGCCTGCGCCAGGGCGGCTACAAGCTGCTCTATAACTATGATCAAGTCGGCAAAGCCGCGAAGCCCGAGGTCGAATTGTACCGCCTGTACGATGCCAAAGGCACCCGCACAGACATCGAAGAGCAGACGGACCTGGCGGCACAGATGCCGGAGAAGGCCAAGGCGATGAAGACCCTGCTGCTCGCCGAACTGGAGGCGATGGCTGCTTCTCGCCCCTATCTCAATCCGCACGTAAGCGAGGCCCTGCCGAATCAGGACACCGTCTGCAAGCCAGGCAAGCTCAAGCGTCAGGGGCGTACGGTTTCGCTGTCCTTTACCGAGCGCGGCGCCAAGGTGGTCAAGAGCTACCTGCTGTACACCCGCAATAAGGGAGAGCGCGCCGAGGAGTGGTTCCGAGTCGAGGCCTCTCTGGGCAACGGCCGTGTATCCGCTGAGCTGCCCAAAGGCACCAACGGCTACCTGTTCACCCTAATTGATGAACACAACTACCTCACCTCCAGCACAACCACCGAAGAGAAGGGGGCGCAATGATGCGGTCCGCAAGTAGCTTGACCTGCCAGGTCGACCCCGTGAATCCAACATCCACGAGAGCCAGTGCGTGCGGAATTCGCACCATCGGCACTTCTTCTTCCTGTTTCTCTCTGCCATTCTCTTGGGGTCGGGCAAGGATGCCCAACCTACGTTGCGGCTCGTTTCGTACGCTTGCCATCCTCCTCTGCCTTGCGGGCACCTCCCTCGTGTCTCTCGCCCAGGCCCCACTGCCAGCGACCGCTGTCCCCGAACAACGACTGACGCCGGAATGGCGCGCAGAACGGCACGCCGAGAAGGTCGCACAAGCCAAGACCGGAAAGGCGCAGCTCGTGATGATCGGTGACTCGATCACTCACAATTGGGAGCGCCAGCGGAACTACGCGGAGCAGTTTAGCCGATACAATACGCTGAACCTCGGCTTCGGCGGCGACCGCACCCAGAACGTCCTCTGGCGCATCCAGAATGGCGGGATCGACGGCATCTCGCCCAAGCTGGTCACCTTGATGATTGGCACCAACAATATCAACCGCAATAAACCGGATGAGATTGCAGCAGGAATCAATACCATTGTTGCGGAACTGCGCCAGCGTCTGCCGGAGTCACGGATTGTTGTCCTCTCAATTTTCCCGCGCAAGCACTCGAGAGGAAACGGTGAAGACTTTAAAGCGGTGGAGGAAGTCAACAAGCTGCTGCCAGCACTTGCCGACAATCAGCACGTGTTTCACGTTGACATCAATCAGGCCTTTCTGGGTGACAACGGGCAGCCCCGAAAAGAACTCTACAGCCGCGACCTGCTGCACCTGAGCAACCAGGGCTATGCCGCCTGGTCTGCAGCGTTGAAGCCGCTCCTGGCCGAAGCCGGTCTGAGGCCAGCAGAAGGCGACAGCGTGGCGGAGTCCGCAACCGAGCCCCCGGTCATCCGCCTCTGGCCGATCGACAGGGTTGGGGGCGAAGCCAACCGGCTGAAGGAGATCTACCGGGACCGGCGCGGCCGCAAGCAGCTCTGCGGTGTGCTGGATCCGAACATGACGGTCTATCAGGTGAAGAGCGATGCCCCCACGCCAGCGCTCATCTACTGTCCGGGGGGCGCCTACAAGATTCTGGGCTTGCCTTCGCCCCAGGCGATCAAAGCCTGGCATGAGCTGGGCATCAGCGTATTCGTGCTCAAATACACCATTCCGGATGCGCCCGATGCAGCCTTCAAGGATGTTCAGCGGGCAGTGCGTATCGTTCGCCATCAAGCGAAGAAATGGAATGTCGATCCCAAGCGGATTGGCCTATTTGGCAATTCTGCTGGCGGGCACCTGTCCGCTCGCCTGACGCAGAACTATGAGCACGCGGCCTACGAGCCGATTGACGAAGCAGACACAGTCAGCTGCGAACCCAACTTCGCGACCCTGCAATGCGCCGCCTATTTCCAGGGGCGGGAAATGGACAAAGATTTTGACGCCGAACTCTTTCACATGAAAAACAAAACGGCTCCGACATTCCTGACGTATTCCAAGGACGACAAGTTCTGCAAGGGGGGCATCGACTACGCAAAACAGCTCACAGATGCCGGTGGCAAGATCGAATTGAAGCTCTTTGCGAAGGGCGGACACGGAATGGCCGGATGCGACTGGTTCACTCCAATGTCACAATGGCTGAAGAAACAGCAGATTGTGAAGTGAGTCTATTTTGACTCGCAACGCGCGACGCGCGGCTCGCGATCTTTCTGAACGTATCGACCGCGCGACTCGCCGCATCAGGAGTCGAGAGTCGCTGGTCGCGGGTCCCCCCCAAAAAAGGAACAACCCCATGAACAGTGCGTGCACCACTCTCCCCAGGATCCTGGCCGTTCTCTGCACTGCCATGCTTGCGACAACGGCCCCGCTCGAAGCGGCGCCGCAGGCAGAGGCGAAAGCGGATTGGCTGGCAAACAAGAAGAAGAACATTGAAGCCAGAGGCAAAACCTATGATCACGACCATATGAGCCGTTCGTTCGACTCCATGGATCTCGATAAGGACGGCCTTTTGACAGCAGGAGAGATGGCGGCGCACAAAGCCTCAAGAAAAGGAGGGCGCAAGGTAAACGCACAACCCCGCAACGTACCGCAGGCCCCAGCCAACCCACAGGCTCAGGCTAAGGCGCCGACCAAGGCACTCGCTATTTCGGGTTCCAATGCTCCCTTCGCGGGAGATCCAGCAACCACGGTTTGGTTCAAACAGCCCGCGAACAGCTTTGATCAGTCGCTGGTGCTCGGAAACGGCCGACTCGGTGCCATGGTCTATGGCGACACGGATACGGAAACGATCGTCTTGAACGAAAGCTCGGTGTGGTCCGGATCGCGTGTCGCTAACGACATTCCCGGTGGCTACGAGCACCTGCCTGAGATTCGTAAGTTGCTGGTAGAGGAGCGCTATCGCGAGGCGGGACAGCTCACGAAGAAACATTTTTCTTCCCGCGAAAAGCCGGTGATGGGAAAAGGCGTCGGCACCTTCGGGCGCTACCAGACGCTTGGTAAGCTTCATCTGAAATTTGACAACACGGCAGGTGCTGTCACGGACTACCGACGTGTACTGGATCTTGAAACCGCATTGGGAACCGTGACCTACCAGCGCGGCAAAACCTCGTACACCCGTGAGCATTTCGTATCAGCACCGGACGAAGTTTTTGTCTCGCGTATCACCGGACCCGTTTCATTCCGCGTTTCCATGGATCGTCCGGAACGCTTCGAGACGACTGCCGTGAACGACCGCGAACTGCTGATGACCGGCAGGCTGAATGATGGCAAAGGTCAAGATGCACTGCAGTATGTCGGCCGTTTGCGCGTGGTAGGTGGTTCAGCAAAAGCAGTCGGCAATACCCTTCAAGTGGCTGCTGAGAATGAAGTGATGCTCCTCTTTGCGGCGGCTACCGATTACCGCGGCATGGCGGGACGCCAGCTTTCCGATCCGCTGACAGCGACGATCGCCGACCTCGATCAGGTGGAGCAGAAAACTTTCGCCCAGTTGCGTGCGGCGCAGAAAGCGGATCATGAGAAATGGTTTAACCGTGTCACACTGAGCTTGCCCGAAACCGACAATAGTCGCTTGGCGACAGATCAACGCTTGGCTGCGTATCGAAACGAAGCTGCGGATCCTGCTTTATCTGCCTTGTTTGCGAACATGGGACGCTACCTGCTGATCGGCTCATCGCGGCCAGGAGGACTACCTTCGAATCTGCAGGGCATCTGGGCCGAAGAACTCCACACCCAGTGGAACGGCGATTGGCATTTTAACATCAACGTGCAAATGAACTATTGGCCGGCTCTGGTCTGCAATATGGTCGAGCTGCACGAGCCGATGATCTCCCTGATCGAATCACTGGTGGAACCCGGCGAAAAAACGGCTAAGGCCTATTACAACGCACCGGGGTGGATTGCTCACCGTGCAACCAATCCCTGGGGCTATACCTCTGCCGGGATGATGGATCTCGGCAGTGCGGCCTGGCTCTGTGAGCACCTGTGGGAGCAGTACGCCTTTAGTTTGGACAATGAGTTCCTGCGCCGTGTGTATCCGGTGATCAAGGGGAGTGCGGAATTTTTTCTTCATCAACTGTGGGAAGAACCCGAAAACAAGTGGCTGGTGACCGGGCCTTCTAAGTCTTCCGAAACCGCCGGCAAGGGGCCGAATGGAGACCGCAGTTCGCCGTGCTACGCGCCGACGATGGATATGCAGGCGCTGCGCCAGCTCTTTGCCAATACGTTGCGAACGGCAGAAATCCTCGGTGTCGATCCACAGTTGCAGGAAGAGTTAAAGGCTAAGCGGGCACGCCTTGCGCCGAACCAGATCGGACCTGACGGCAGGATCCAGGAATGGATTAAACCCTACGAGGATACCGAGCCGACACACCGTCACATTTCTCCTCTGTACGGTCTCTACCCTTATTACGAAATCACTCCGGAAGCAACGCCGGAGCTTGCGGAGGCATCGCGCAAGTTTCTCGAAAAACGCGGCGTCGGTCAGAGCACGGGTTGGTCGAATGCGTGGAAAATAAATTGTTGGGCACGCTTAGGAGATGGTCAGAGATCTTGGGAATACGTTCATCAGATGCTGCTCGATAACAGTTACGACAACCTGTTCAGCCAGTTTCGTCCGCCAGCAAATGAGAAGCAGAAAAAGCTTTTCCAGATCGAAGCCAACTTCGGGTTTACAGCCGGCGTCGCCGAGATGCTGATGCAGAGCCATCCGGAAACTGGCGAGGTTGGCGCCGAGCCCGTGATTCGCCTGCTGCCCGCCCTGCCCAAGCAGTGGCCAGACGGCAAAGTCACCGGCCTGCGGGCACGCGGCGGCTTTGAGGTCGATATCGAGTGGCAGAACGGCAAGCTGGTCGAGTGTCGCGTCCGCTCGCAGCACGGCAATCTGGTCACTGTCCGCTACGGTAATCAGACCAAGGAGCTGAACCTGAAGAAGGGCGAGAGCACGGCCTTCACACTTACGAAATGAACCCCACTACCTCCATCGTGCTGGCTGCTCTGGCCACGCTTGCCGCATGCAATTCTGCATTGGCTGAAGTTCAGAAGCCCAACATTCTGCTCATCTACGCCGATGACCTTGGGCCAGGCATACTGGGGTGTTATGGGCAGCAGGCTATCTCGACGCCCAACATCGACAGGCTGGCAGCGCAGGGACTTACGTTCACCAATTTCTATGGCTGCAATGTCTGTGCGCCCGCTCGTGCCAGCCTGCTGTCCGGGCTGCATACCGGACATGCCATGGAGCCCACAAAAGGTGGACTCGAGGCGAGTTTGCACATTGGGACGATCTCAGAAGACGCATTCCACGAGCAGATCCGCGCAAAGCGGCCGGTCAGCACGGTTGATTCCGACTACCTGGGCGAAGTGGCGAAGAGGGCCGGGTACCGCACCGCCTATTTTGGCAAGCTGGGCGTGGGCTTTACCGACACGCATCAGATGATGCATGACTACGGGTTCGACTATTTCTGCGGGCTCCTCGACTCGGTGATCTGCTGGAGCTTCTACCCCGAGTACTACTGGGAGAATGAGACTAAGACGATCATGCCCGGCAATCCGAAGCAGACAACCCGGAATCCGAACCTGTTTGCCACAGGCAAAGCGTCGATGACCTACTCCGAGGATGTCTGGCTGGAAAAGGCCCTGGCCTATCTGGACAAACCGCGGGACGATCCATTCTTCATGATCTATGCCACCCAGTTGCCACATGGTCCGGTTTCCATTGCCCCCAAGGATCACACGTACAGCGACCGCGCTGAGTGGTCTGAGAACGAGCGCCTCTATGCGTCAATGATTCACAAGCTGGATACATCCGTCGGTGCCTTGTTGGAGAAGCTCGATGCACGTGGCATTGCGGAGAATACGTTGGTGTTGTTCACCAGCGATAACGGCCATGAACCCAGCTACTACCGCTCGGCGACCCGTCAGGAAGATGGGAAATTCTCTCATCGAACCTGGGATGGGCACACGCAAGGCGAGGATCGGTTTCGCGGAACCATGGGACGCCGTGGCACCAAACGCTACAATTTTGAGGGGGGCGTTCTGGTGCCGATGCTTGCCCGCTGGCCCGGAAAAATCGCCGCTGGCCAGACCTGTGAGACGCGAGCCGTAGTCTATGACATCATGCCGACCGTGGCAGAGCTCGGCGCGGTGAAGATCTCGCACAGAGTCGACGGCATCTCATTTCTGCCCACGTTGCTGGGAACTCCTGAGGATCAGCGAGAGCATGAATTCATCTATTGGGCGGGGCGCAATGCCTTTAACCGCGATGCAATCATTGCTGGCGACTGGAAGTTGATCGAAGAAAAGGATCTCAACAAGTCGACTGGCAAGAAGCCTGTCTACCAATGGGCTCTCTACAATCTGGCAAACGATCCGCATGAAACGGACAACCTGATCGCCGACAATCCAGAGCGGGCAGCAACCATGCTGAAGCTCGTTCAGAAAGCCAAAACCCCACTACGATGAACCATCATCAATCATCCGAGGCCTACATGAAGAAGAGGATTAAGGGAGGAAACCGGTTTACGCTGATCGAGCTGTTGGTGGTCATTGCCATCATCGCGATTCTGGCCTCGCTGCTGCTGCCGGCGTTGTCGGGCGCCCGGGCTTCGGCCCAGCAGAGCACATGCACCAACAACCTCAAGCAGATTGGCTTTGCCACGTTAAGCTACGCCGGTGACAACAGTAGCTTCTTCCCGCCCGGGACGGAACATGCCTCGACGTCACCTGGCCTGAATGTGACTTGGGACGACCTCCTGGGGATGGGCGGCTACGATGGCCGAAATCTGACCCGAGCCACCGCCGAATTGCTCTACATACAGGATGAAGAAGACGCCGCAAAGATCTATTATTGCCCACGCTCGACGGTTGATCTCTGGGAGCTGGATAACGTTCGTGACTGGTATTACAATTCTCGATATACCATGAGTTACTCGATCAATGGTGGAGAAGTGAACAGCACGACTACTGCCGGCTTGG
>DMTJ01000242.1 GCA_003477185.1 Lentisphaeria bacterium | reverse complement strand
GCGAGGAGATTGCAGCTGCCAGTGACCTAGCACGCGCGAAGGTTCCTGTGACGCTGCAGCTTACCCGTCGGGCCCGCTATTGGACCGATGGGGCCGTGATCGGCTCAAGGCAATTTGTGATGGAAATCACAGCTGAGGCACTTGGCGCCGAGCGGGCGAAGAAGCGACGATACGGGCGCGGCTTGATTGCCGACGGCACTGCCCTCTTCAGTATGCGCCAACTTCGAACGGTGGCTCCCGGCTCTGATCAAGATCTCGGCTGAACATCGCTCTATTCAAGGCTGCCATGCTTGGGCGCAAAGCCGCTACCTGCAGATCACATTGTCTCGAGCGAAAAGCCTTCGGGGGAAGCCCCGCTGCTTGCCCAGAGCCCTCTCATCGAAGCACAATCTGATCCAAGCTACGCCTGAACCGCGGTCAAGTGCAGTCTAGCTAATATGTGTTGGAATCGCTGCCCGTCACCGATCCTCGGTCAGTGACTCGCATTGCTCAAGCGAAGCTGGTTTTCGCGCATTCGGCCAGATCAACAGGCCTTCGTAGGCCTTGCCCGGATTACTTGATTCACCGCACTGGGCCTTGGTAACCATCAATTCCCAATAAGCAGATCCTTGTCTTGCGTTGGCGCTGCTAATCCTCTGTCCCCAATCTGTATTCCCCTTGGGCAGCACGGGCCAAAGCCCGAAACCGGACCTGCCAATGAGGCACCGTTTGAGCCAAGTAGGGATTCACGATCGCCAGCGCCCGCTCCGCATGCCCCTGCGCCACAGCCAGCCAAGCGGCCTGGTAGTCATACTGCAGCTTCTCGGCAAACGCCTCACGATCGATGGTTGCGAACTCCGCAATCGCCTGCGCGCTACGCTTCTGTAGTGCCAGATAGTAACACCAGGCGAGTCTTGTTTCAGGCGTGGGATTCTTGTAGCACTGAAGGTTTAGAAACTCTCGATAATGCCAGGTCAATTTGTCATCTGGCGGCTTGTCGTCCCACAGACTATCCTGCGGTACACCCAAAGTATCGTATGCCACATGCTGATGACGCCGGACCTGGTACAGCTCACTCTCAAGCGTAGGCCCGACATCCAAGCCGCGTTCTCCCAAAAAGGCACGTGCTCCGCGCTCATCTCGATGAAACAGCGCATACTTGCCCACAACTGGATCACTCTGGAGGCCGCTTTCGAGCCTGCCCGCGACCACTTCGTACAGGTCCCGGTCCCTCAAGCGCGGACCCAGTAGTCCCAGATCCAGCTGTTGGACATTCGCATTAGCCAGAAACTCCTGGATTTGAGCAGTCGCCCCACGCTTGGTCAGCCAGGGCCAATACTCCGAGAATTGAGCGTCTTCCCCAGAGACCTTACAGGTGGGCACACTGAGACTGCCCACCACCTCCGTCCCCCGCGACAGATGCAGCGGTGGCTGATAGAACGTCCCCTCCTCGGGGAAGTAGAACGCGGTCGTGAACGTTCTCGTGCTTCTCGCCGCGATCCGTTGATTCGCCGCACTGCGATAGTCAAACAGTGGGATAGATCCGTCTGGGTGCCGCACCAAGAGCGTGAGCGCGTCAGCACTGTAGTTAGTGGCAGTGATCGTTGCCGTGCACGACATGCCACTCACATACTCGCCATTCCCAACCTGCATATCCTGTTGCCTCACACTCCAATCCAGAAAGAACTCAGGCGCCGTTTCCAACTGCGTCGCGGCCAGCAGCTGATCACTCGCGACCAACGCTCCCGTGTTGCTGCGGAGGATGAGAGCTTCTCCCCTGACATCGCGGCTGGGCGGTGCCGCCGTGAACGGCAGATCGACCAGCGCCAGCATCAGCAGCACCTCGTTTGCCGACCGCCGCGCGGCCAGCGCGTAGGGTGTCAGCATGGTGCCCTCTACGACATCCAGCCAGAACCGAGAAGGCGCAATATCCACGCGAGTCCCTGGCATTCTCTGGTAGTAATTATACCCCGCATACTTCGCGGCACGGGCCGCCGCCAGGCGCACGGTTCGACGCGCTCTTGCTTCCCATTCATCCAGCTCTGAATCGGTGAATCTAAAGGGGGCAGGCGTCTGAGCAGTGGGGGCGGCAACAGCAGCTGGACGATGGACAATTCGGACACTGACATAAGCATCGGCGACTAGCTTGGCAACCTTAAGCTCCTCCGCGATCAGCTCCTCGACTTGGCTGGTTGTGCGGCCGGCCACACGTATTCGAGGAAGCCCAGGCATGACCAGATTCCCCGTCTTTGAGCGCACCCAGTAGTCATCGTCGAAACTCGAATCTTCTGAAACTGCGACCGCTAGGCAGCCCCCCGGGCGTATTACTTCGTCCATATCAAGCATCCAATCCGCCCCAGGCCACAGACACAACTTTGACTCGAAACTGCGGGCATCGGTGATCAGTAGAGTTTTCCCGATGGTCCGGGTGCCACAAGGCCGCGTCACGGATTGGCCGGTGGGCCATTCAGTGCAGGCCGTGGTTGGGATTGTGGCTTTGGCATTTCAATTCACTTTCGGCCCTTCGCTGACGGAGCCCTATGATCGGCCGATTGCCGACGATTACAAGCATCGCTACGGGCAACATTGGACTTCATGAGACCACACTGCCCATTGGTCACAGTCGGTCTGGTATCCGAATCGCATGCGGCTCATTGTAGGTATCGGTGGCCCCCATCCCTTCGGCGTAGTATCCAATGTTCTACTTGGGAATGGCCATGCATCCTGGCATGACGACTTCACCATCAACTTCGATCGATGCTATGTTGACTAGTGGAAACCCGATCCTTCCTGTTGGTACCCCATATTCTCCGAAACAGTCGATGACAGAGCAAAACCCAGACTACCAGACCACCAACCGCGCTCTTGAGTCGCAGGACCACCGCAGGCTTCCAATTGATCCTCTGGGGATCAACGTCGTTGCAGGGCACTTGGGACGCCATGAACCAGCGTTCGCCAACGCATTCATTAATCACATGAACCTCTGGCTGGATCCACAAGGTTCCGGACCGCATCGCATAGAATGGACACTGGTGGCGCCGGAAGATGGCGAGTATGAAGTGGCCGCGGTGGTGTTGGGGAAGGGATCGCGCCTGATGCTGACGTGCAACGGCGTCAATCAAGAGACCGTCACCGCCGAAGCCAATCACTGGGAACAGCTGCCCCTGGGATCGATCGCGCTACACCCTGGCGACAACACCTTGCTCCTGACGGTTGACGTGGCCGAGGGCTTCAGGTTCGACGTGCTTGAGCTGATTCAGCCTGCAGCCAAGGCGGAACAGCTGGAACAGGCATTGGCAATGCGCTGCCATCCGGCGTGGTTCAAGGATGCAGTCTACGGTTTAATGTTTCAGTGGACCAACCGCGCCACACCGCCTGAGGGCCGCATCAAGCCGTGGGAACAGAAGGTCAACGACTTCAAGATCGACGCGTTTGTCGAGATGGTGCAGGCAACCGGAGCGGCCTATGTGCTCTGGTCCGTGACGTGGGGAAATCAGTATATCTCAGCGCCCATCATGTCCTTGGATGCGCTCATTGAAGGGCGAACCACGAAGCGCGACTTGCTCGGGGAAATGGCGGACGCGTTGCACGAGCGAGGCATCAAGCTGATCTTCTACTATCACTACGGGTATGACTGTGGTCATTCCATCGATGCAGACTGGATGAAGGCCTCCGGCGGCTACAAGCCAGACAAGACCGACTTCTACCAGAACTGGATGGCGATCACCGCAGAGATCGGCGATCGCTATGGCGACAAATTGCACGGCTGGTGGTTCGACGGTGGTCAACGCTACTACAACTGCCATTTCGACAGCACGCCTGGTGACCAAGGCATTCTCTCAGCGCCGTTTAAGCAGTTGACGCAAGCTGCCAAGAGGGGAAACCCACAGCGCATTGTCGCCTACAACTCCTGGATTAAGCCCCGGCAAACCGAGTTTCAGGACTACTTTGCTGGCGAGGGAGCAGGCGGCTTGACCAGATTGGAGGACGGCATCTTTCCGGACGGTCCACAGCAGGGCCTGATGGCTCACGGCTGCTTTATTTTTGAGAAGACCTGGGGGCACATCGAAAGAGACGCGATCATCTCCCAGCCCCGGCACGACTTCGCCCAGTTGGCGAATTTGGTCCAAAAGGCCCAAGACGGCAGGTTCCCGCTCTCGATCAACCTTGAGATGTACGAGGACGGCTCCGTCTCCCCCGACTCCGTCGCCTTGCTGAAGAAATTACGGAAGATCGTTCGCCCAGAGTCCTGCACGTAGTACTCAGCCCCCGCGAGCGCCCAAGGTTCTTGGCAGTCAATCATCGTCGTGCTCCTCTGCCTGGGAAATCTTCGCATCGAGGAGCTCAATGAGTTCCGGATATAATGCCCTGATAGCCGACGTCAGCCATTGGCTGCGCATAGATCTTATGCCGCTGCTCCAGGGTCCAGCGTGAGAATATGTTCTCTTCCGCGCCCCCTCTCTCCAAGACAGGCACAGTGTAGGTGCCTGTTCGAAAGATCTGCTTTCCGCTTAGCAGAGCATCTCCGGCTGGAGAACAGGCAGAAAAGGCATTGTCGAAGACTAGACGAGCTCTGCTTTGCGAGCGCATCCAATGCCGGGGTCTCGTACCACGTGGATTGGTTAAAACCCACATCCCGGTAGCCAAGGTCATCGGCCAAGATGAACACGGTGTTAGGGGAGAGGGCAGGACTGTCGGCACCGACCATGAACACCATGCGATGTCGCCATGTGCAACGCTCGCGCCTAACAGATGTCCTTAACGAGTGATTGGCGCAGTCGTCCCGCGTACAATCAAACTCGCAGGCAAACGAATGATCTGCTGCTGGTAAGACTCGTGGCGATTCTTGACCCGCTCGAGATACAGCTTTGCTGCTTGACGGCCGATTTCAGTCTCCTGCTGGTCGAACGACGTCAGATTCTCGTTCTTCGCAAGGTTACCACAGCCAATGACCGATATATCACGAGGCACCTGCAAACTTAACTCGCGCAAACTGCCTTCCAACTCCGGGACCAAATCATCGGCATAGCAGAAAATTCCGGTGGGACGATCCGCCCGCGCCATCATTTCATGCAGGGCCCCCTTAGACGACAACTGGACACAGGCCGCATTAGCAGTCTCGCTGACCACGTTTCGGAACCCCTGGGCACGCAGAATGGACGTGCTGCAGCGAGAGTCACTGCCAATAAACAACAGGCGCTCATGCCGCAGTTCCAGCAAATAACGCGCGGCCTCCTCCCCAATAGAAATATCGTCGGATCCGACAAAATCGGTGCGAAACATCGACATTTCGCGGTCGATCAGAATCAGCGGAATTCCACGCTGCCAAATCTCGTCAAAATAGCTGCGCTCGAACTCTTCGGACGAGGGACGCAGGATGATCCCATCCACAGCACGTTCCACCAGTTGGTGAATGATGTGTGCCTCGGTCTGGTCGTCTCGAGTCGTGACCGGCTTAGGATTCCAAGCGTGCAACATGACGTGGCCATTGTCCAACAGGACTTCATTGAGGCTTTCAACCACCCCCCATAGAAATCCAAAGTAGGAACCATGACGCCAGCCATGCTGGTACTGCCCTTAAACAAGTTTCGAGCAGTGGCATTGGGCCGGTAATTCAGCTCTTTCGCCGCGTCTCTGACGCGCTCCACGGTATCCGGTAAAAACTTAGCCGCGTCACGATTCAGGATTCGTGAGACACTCGCCATGCTCACCCCAGCGCGCTGTGCCACATCTTTCATCCCTGCCCGCTTTGGAATCTTACGGGCCATACTGGTGTCAAATCTTGGCAATCGATTCGTTCCCAAAAATTGGAGATGTTCCGTGACTACTGTAGCCTTTGCAGGCTCATCAGCAACCATCAAGCGAAAGCTACCTGCGCAATCCGCACGGATTGTGCTACCTCGTGACTTGTCCCTATCCTGAAACCGCTTGTAGGAGTGAGAGTCTGGACTGTAGTTTGGGCGCCATAGCTCGGCGGAAAGAGTTTTGGCAGGATTCGATCGGATAAGTCAATAAGTCTGCATTTTTGGGAAAACTGATTTTATTTGATCGAATCGCCAATGATCTCCTGATCGTTTCCTTTTCCTACAAGACGCCTATTGTCGGCACGGATAAAGTCGCGCAAAGTACATTCGGGGCAACCACTTGCCCTGTTGCACAAACACTGATCGCATTCGTATTTGACTCATCCATCGTGCTTATCATCTCCGGCCTGCGTTAGTCAACGCTCGGCCGCAACATCCAAGGAGAAATTCCATGCTGAAGCAATTTCTGGGCCTTCCTTGCGCCCTGTGCCTTTGTCTTGCCTACGCCCTGCTGGCTGCCCCAAGGCCGGCCAAACCGAACGTGGTTCTAATTCTTACCGACGACCTCGGTTGGCAAGACGTAAAATGCTATGACATTGACGAACCCTCCCCCTACGAAACGCCGAACATCGACGCACTGGCGGCACAGGGAATCAAGTTTTGGCAGGCCTATGCTCCAGCGCCCACCTGCGCTCCCACGCGCTGCGCCATCATGAGCGGAGTCCATCCTGCCCGAGCCCAGAAAACACACGTCGTGGGTGGAGCACCGCCTGCCCCGTATAGCGCAACACAACACCGCATGATCCCGCCTTGGTACAGCGGCCGGATGCCAGCCGACGAATACACTCTGGCCAAGGCTCTCCAAAACCAGGGCTACCGGACCGGACACACCGGAAAATGGCATATGGCCATCGACCACAGCGCCTTCCCGCAACCGGAAGACCAGGGCTTTCACTTCACCAGATCCAATCTCGGCGTCACCCGCAAAATGACACCAAACCGCCTGACCGGTTTCGCCACAACTGCCCCGGACGATCCCTTTCGCCTAGATGAAAACGACTTCCCCTTTCACCAGAACACCGCGGATGCCTTGGAGTTCATGCGCGAGAGTCAGACAGAGCCCTTCTTCCTCTATTTCGCGACTTGGCTCGTCCACACGCCAATCCACATCCGCAATAAGCCGCTGTTGGATAAGTACTGCCGCAAGCTTGGCGTCGAACTGTCTTCTGAGAAGCCCAAAGAATGGACGGGTGAGGGCCAAACTAATCCGTTCTACTGCGCCATGGTCGAGACACTAGACTACCACATTGGCCGGATTGTCCACCACCTTGACCAGACGCCAGACCCGCGCTGGCCCGGGCACATGCTCAGGGAAAACACCTTCCTCATTTTCACCTCAGATAACGGCGGTATGGAGAAACATCCCGGCGAGATCATCACCGACAACTATCCTCTCAATCGCGGCAAGATCTCCGCCATGGAAGGCGGCACCCGCGTGCCGTTGATCATCACTGGCCCGGGGATCGCCAAAGGCGTGGAATCTGACGTCATGGTGAATGGCCTGGACTTCTACCCCACGATCCTCTCGTTCATTGGCGCAAAGAAGCCAGCTACAAAGCAACTGGATGGCTGCGATCTGGCCCCGCTCCTCCTTGGCAATGCCAGGGATCCAGCGCTCGTTCGTCATCCCGATGGTTCGATGCGCGACAGTATGGTCTGGCACTTTCCCCACAGTGTCGCTCTCGAAAGTACGATCCGGATTGGAGACTACAAACTCGTGCGCAACTTCGACCATGTGGGCAATCCGCATTCGCCAGAGCTGGAGCTATTCCGCCTGTACGAGACCCGGGACGGTAAGCAGCAGCGGGTCGACATAGAAGAGGCTCATAACCTGGCAAAAAAAATGCCCGAGAAAACCGCACAGATGAACGCCCAGCTTAGCGCTCGCCTGTCGGAGATGAAGGCCAGTTATCCGTACTATAACCCGGCGTGCAAGCAACCCATCAAGCACAAAGAGACTATCCCGCTAGCCATCGCCCACCAGCGAGATGGCCGCACTGTCTCCGTCGCCTACCGAGAAGCCGGCGCGAAGGTGATTCGCGCCAATCTGCTCTACACCCAGAACGGCGGCCACCGCCACGAAGAATGGTTTCGCGTCCCAGCAACACTCACCGGGAACAACTCAGCTACCGCTGAACTCCCGGAGGGCACTACGCACTACCTCTTCAACTTGATCGACGAGCACAACTTTCTGGTCAGTCACCCAAAGATGATGGATACGCTCACCAAAAACCGAAACCGTAAGACTTCCCGCTACTCCAAGGACGCCTTCGCCGTCACTCCTCAGTAGCCTTCTCAGGGCCCGCAGCCCCGCCAAAATGCAATGTGACTGCCAGACGGCATTTTCAGCCCCGGAGGGGTGTGACACGACACGCCACATATCTCCCCGGAAACAGATCCAAGCTGCCGCAGCGCCCGGAATACGTAGCCCGCGACTTCTTCCGCCGCTCCCGCTGATAGCGCAGCGGCCCAAGGCTCTGCAAACTCGAGCTTGATCACTAGCGTCCGATCCGTAAGCTCACTCGCCGGAATATCCCTCACGACAAGATAGCGCTCTCCAGACGCCCAGTAGACCGGTAACAGCTCGGTACTGGTCGAGAGACTCCTCCGGTCGTTCAGGAGCACCACCGCTTCCGCCCTGGCGGTTGACGGAATGTGTACGTACAAGTTGCACCCTCGCCGTGTCAGCAGGACGCTGGCATTGGTGGTCAGCTCGCTGGCTGGCTCAGAATGTTCGAGAGCCTCACGCACAGCCAGGTACCAATTCCCGACCGCGGACAGAATCTGGAGTGACTTCTCCGGCAAGCGCCCAATCTCATCCGGCCCGATGTTCAGTAGGTAGTGCGCGCCCTTGGCCATGTAGCCATTTATACTGTTGATCAAGAATGGAACCGAATAATAATCCTCCGACATTCGGAAGCCCCAGCTCTGCGTTCCTGTGGAGTCGTTGGCTTCTTTCGGCCGCGAAAATCGCGTCAAACGCCGGTCCGCGCCAGCGCTATATTCCCGCTCCGGGGTGCCAAGGTCCCCTGCGTCAAACCCACGGTCGTTGATTACAATGTTCGGCCGCAACTCCCGAATCAGCGCGTTTACCGACGGATCCTGATACTCCGGGACATTGATCTCACAGAAGAATATAAGCCAAGCCCAAAGTCACGCCGATGAGACGCATCGGCCAGCTCCTTGAGGATGTCCTTTCCATACGGGGATTTGAGCACGTTGTAGCCAGTCCAATCACTATCCCAGAGACAGAAACCGTCGTGAGGTTTAGCCGTCAGACAGACGTACTCCATACCCGCGGCGTCCGCGCGACCGATGATCAAATCCGCGTCAAACGCCTCCGGGTTAAAGCGCTCGATCAGCGGTCGATACTCCACTCGCGGATTTGATCCTGCTCGTGCCAGCCCTCGATCGACTACAGGGCAAAATCAGGAATAGGCCGAAACGACGCGTCGAAAACCAATCATTTGGGGAGTTAATCGAAGGGTCTCATTGGTACCAATTGTGAACAATTGATGCGGTATGGGATGACATATAAAAGCTGCGAACGCCCAGATCGACATGCTTCCTTTTTTCAAGGCAGCACTAATGCGCGACTTGCGCCATCCACGCCAGTCCGCACTTTTGCCAAGTGCTTTAGCTAGGGACGATAAAAGCTGCGG
Organism: Lentisphaeria bacterium; assembly: GCA_003477185.1. Lineage (GTDB taxonomy): Bacteria > Verrucomicrobiota > Lentisphaeria > JABSQK01 > UBA12247 > UBA12247. The sequence continues at coordinate 403 of DMTJ01000242.1, read as the reverse complement.
TTCGTAAGCCGCTCGACTCCTAGCACTATCGTCCTACACTACTGCTCGCTGTCAAGCCTAACCTACGTTCTTTGGAGGCCCCTCTATCCATGACTTGGCGTGAGCAACTATTCCTGACTGCCGTCGCACTTCTTGTCGTACTCGTCCTGGCGCTGATTCCAGCGGGTTCCCATGGCGCGCGCGAACGCGGGCAAGCCAGCCCGGTCGCTTGGGATACCGTGCGCGATGACCCGCAAGCCACCATGGATCTCTCGTGGATGGGCATCATCGCCCACCTTTCCGGCAAGGAAGGATCTTGGATCGAGCGCAACTTAGAGCAGAAGTTCAATATCAACATCGAGCCTACCTTCCTCGATTGGAACGGGGTCCGCCAGCGCCGCCCCTTGATGCTATGTGGTGGCGA
>DMTJ01000186.1 GCA_003477185.1 Lentisphaeria bacterium | reverse complement strand
CTTACCCAGCAAGTTCTGACGGAAGCGCCCGGACTTGCCCTTGAGCATGTCACTGAGCGACTTGAGTTGGCGATTGCTTGCGCCTGTGACCGCACGACCATGACGGCCGTTATCGAGCAACGCATCGACGGCCTCTTGGAGCATGCGCTTCTCGTTCCGGATAATGACTTCCGGAGTGCGCAGGCTTAGCAGATTCTTGAGCCGATTGTTTCGGTTGATTACGCGGCGGTAGAGATCATTCAGATCACTCGTCGCGAATCGACCACCTTCCAGCGGCACCAACGGACGCAAGTCCGGAGGAATCACGGGCAGCACCGTCAAAATCATCCACTCAGGCCGCATTTCCGAATCGCGGAAACCTTCCAGCAAGCGCATGCGCTTTGCTAGTTTTTTGCGTTCTGCCTTGGAACGAATCGTGACGATCAGCTCTGACAATTCTGCGTAATCAGTCTCCAGCACAATCTTCGACAGAAGCTCGCGAACTGCATCTGCGCCCATACCAGCACGGAAGGACTTCTTGTACATTTGGCGTGCTTCACGGTACTCATCTTCGGTCAGCAGTTGCTTGTCCTCAAGCGGCGTGTCGCCCTTGTCGACGACAATCCAGCTCTCGTAGTAGATGACGCGTTCCAGGTTCCGGGCCGTCATATTCAACATCAGCCCCAGGCGACTCGGCATACACTTGAAAAACCAAATGTGCGAGACCGGGACGGCCAGGTCGATATGCCCCATCCGCTCCCGACGAACCCGCGAATGCGTGACTTCAACGCCACACCGGTCGCAGACAATGCCTTTGTGCTTGATACGCTTGTACTTTCCGCAGCTACATTCCCAGTCACGGGTTGGGCCAAAGATCTTCTCGCAGAAAAGGCCTCCCTTTTCGGGTTTGAATGTGCGGTAGTTCAGTGTCTCAGGATTGCGAACTTCACCGCGACTCCAAGACCGGATCGTATCTGGCGAAGCTACGCCGATACTGACCGAACTAAAGGTATCGGATGAATCCATTCCGAGAATCTCTCGGACCATTGCGCTATGGCTATTCATAAGATGTCGTTCCTCGCTTACCGTGGGCCTTTGGTCGGACGGACGTCCAAACAAAGACTTTTCATTTCGTTCATGAGCACGTTGAAGGACTCTGGGATGTCCGCCTTCAGCGAGTTATCGCCGCGTACGATCGATTCGTAAATACGAGTACGTCCGGTCACGTCGTCACTTTTCACCGTGAGCATTTCCTGCAACGCGTAGGCCGCGCCATAGGCTTCGAGTGCCCACACTTCCATTTCGCCAAATCGCTGGCCACCGTGCTGGGCTTTACCACCCAAAGGCTGCTGTGTCACGAGCGAGTACGGCCCAACGGCACGGGCATGAATCTTACTGACGACCAGATGGTCCAGTTTCAGCATGTAGATGATACCGACCATAACGCGCTGCTCGAAACACTCACCGGTTTGACCATCGTAGAGCGTGGTCTTTCCGTCTTCGTTGACAAAGAAGCCGTCGCGACGACGACCTTGGTCATCGACCGCTTCGCCATCTTCTCCAAGCGTCCATCCGGGCTGTTGCTCAAGGCGCTTCACCTTCGCATCACGCAGCAGGTTGTGAATCTCGGTCTCGTTGATGCCGTCAAACACTGGCGTCGCAACCTTGAAGCCGAGCATTCGCGCCGCATAGCCGAGATGTGTTTCAAGCACTTGCCCGACGTTCATTCGACTTGGTACGCCAAGGGGGTTTAGGACGATATCCACCGGAGTTCCATCCGCCATAAAGGGCAGATCCTCCTCCGGCACAATGCGGGCCACGATACCCTTGTTTCCGTGGCGACCAGCCATCTTGTCGCCCACTTGCAGCTTGCGCTTGCCAGCCACATAGACCTTGACCTGCTTGATGATGCCTTGGTCCTCACCGTCTCCGGCCTCCAGACGCTCGGTCATCTCATCGCGGCGCATCTCAGCGTCACGAATCCGCAGATTGAACATCTTCATCGCTTCGTCTACCTGATCCTTGGTAGGCCCAGGCGGAATCTTGTATACGTCATGGGCAGCCGCCAGTCTTTTCAGCAAGACCTTCGTGATCTTGCGGTTCGCTGGGATAATCGGGCTGCCGTCTGTCTTATCGACGACGTCGAAAGAAAGCTTCGAACCCAGCAGCAGCGTACCAAGTTTCTCGGCCAACTCGTCGAGGATCTCATTGTACGTAGCCTTGAACATCGCCTGCTGTTCACGAATCTGGCGCTTCACCTCAGCTTTCGTAAGCCGAGCCTTGTTCGGATCCACCTTACGCTCGATTTCCACGTCCATGACGATACCAGTAGAACCGCTCGGGACAACGAGCGAGCTGTCCTTCACGTCCGCAGCCTTCTCACCAAAAATTGCGCGCAGAAGGCGCTCTTCAGGATCCAACTCGGTCTCGCTCTTCGGCGTGATTTTGCCGACCAAAATATCGCCAGGATTGACCTCAGCACCAACGCGAATGACGCCTTCGGGACCTAGGTTACGCAGGGCTTCTTCGCTCACATTAGGAATATCACGGGTGATTTCTTCGGGACCAAGCTTGGTGTCCCGTGCGGTGATGTCGAACTCGCTGATGTGGATGCTGGTGTAGACATCTTCCTTGACGATGCGCTCGCTGATCACGATCGCATCCTCAAAGTTATAGCCATTCCAAGGCATAAATGCGATTCGCATATTTTGCCCCAG
>DMTJ01000591.1 GCA_003477185.1 Lentisphaeria bacterium | reverse complement strand
CGTTTGGCGCCGATCTCCCGCGGCGTGGCCCTCGCCAACGTGCTGCGCATCGCTATTATCCCCGTCGTGGTAACCTGCGTATTTGCCTGGATTTTCAGCGCAGCCAACCCAGTCGTGGGCACGATTTTCGACAGTGCCACTGGCTGGATCGGCGATGTCTTCGAGCTCTTTCTCGAAGGATTCCAGCCCGCCCGTCCTGTTCACTGGCTGTTTTGGGCCGCAGTCATGGCCGCTTTGGTCCGCCCATTGGCGAAACTCCAGCTCATAGACCAGCTTGCAAGCTGGTCCCAAAACCTACGCCCCGTTGCTGAGGAGAAGGCGGAAGCTGGCGATGGGTTCGCCGTATCTCGCGCCACCTTCATCAGTGTGAACATTCTGTTTCTGCTCTACAACATCTTGGACGGTCACCACCTTTATCTTGATGGCAGCCTCCCGGAAGGAATCAGCTGGACACAGTACACCCACAGCGGCTGTGCTTGGCTAACCGGCGCACTCTTGCTCAGCGCCGTCGTGATCGGGATTGCCTTTCAAGGTGGCCTGAACTTCCATCCTAGGGCCAGGTTGCTCCGCAAGCTTGCCTTCCTCTGGGCTGCTCAGAACGTCATCCTCGCTGCCAGCGCACTCGTCCGCATTGTGATGTATGTAGACTTCAGTGGGCTCACCCACCTGCGTGTGACTGGCATATACGGCGTGGCTTTGGTCATCAGCGGCCTAGGACTCATGGTCTGGAAGTTAGCCCAGCGACGTTCGTTTCTCTGGCTCGTGCGCATGGATCTGCGCGCCTTTCTGGTGGCGCTTACCCTGCTGGCCATCACGCCGCTGGATGTCGTATGCACCCAGTTCAACGTCAGCCGCGTACTGGCAGTTACAGATTCCGATCCCGAGGACGCCGAGCGACGGCGACGCGCCTTGCGCCCCCTTTGCCTCAAAAACCTCAGCCCTGCTGCGATTCCCCACTTGGCTCGTTTGCTGGATTACGCCCCCGCAGGAGACCCGCAAGCCGAAATCGTTCGCCACGGGATCGCCGCCATCATCAGTCAAGATCTGGCGCAGCTCCCAAAGAGCGCGCCAGCCTGGACCCGCTGGCAGCTCTCCAGCTCGCTAGCCGCAGCCCACTCACTCGCCGAGAGGCCAGAACTGAAAAAGCATCGTGGGCAAGCAGACATCGACCGCCTCTGCCAGTTCGCAGGCGAGTGACACGCAGCGCGGGCGCCATACGAATCAGGTCGTGATGAGCGTCCGCTCGATTTCACCGAGTCGTTCGGAGATGGGCCGTTCGTTAGTGTATAGGTAGGGAAACTCCGCGCGCAGATACTCCTCAAGGGTCTGAATCGTCGGCCCATAGCCTCCCTTGTAAATCTCGTACTCGAGGGCTTTCCCAAACACATCCGCAGACTCGAACCGATCGTTCCTGTCTGCCGCCAGCGCTCTGCGCAGGATCGCCATCTGATCGTCCGGCAGGTCAGCCGGCAATGCATCCCAATCGATCACCGTAGCCCGGGCCATCGCAATCGCCTGCGTCATCGTCGTCGCCTGGCGCACGGGCGTGCCGGAGAGCAGCTGAAACAACACTGTCCCGAGCGCGAAGATATCAGTGCGAAAGTCCACCTCCCGCACGGCAGCCTGCTCTGGAGACATGTATGGCCCCTTGCCGCAGACCGCACCATCGTCGAGCGTCGTCGCGCGATTTGCAGCTAGGGCAATCCCAAAGTCTGTGATCTTGGGCTGGCCTTCCGTATTAATCAGCACGTTGTGCGGACAGATATCCCGGTGCACCACCTGCAGCGGCCGGCCCTCGTTGTCTCGCCGCGAATGCGCATACGAGAGCCCACGGGCAATACGAGCCGCAATAAAAATTGCCAGGTTATTTGGCACGCGCTGACCGGTCGCATTCAATACCCGACACATGTGCGACAGCGGCATCCCATGCACATACTCCATTAGGATGTAGTGCTTTCCACCCGCGGAAATAAGCTGGTAGATCTGGACGATATTCTCATGCACCAAGTCCGCGACCAGCTTGGCTTCCTGGATAAACATCTCCACAAACGGCCGCTTCTTGCTGAGTTCCGGATGCAGACGCTTGACCGCGACGCGCTTGGTAAACCCCTCCGCACCGCTGTCCTCTGCCTCAAAAACCGTCCCCATCGCCCCCGCGGCAATCTCCCGGATAAAACGCAAGTTTGTGTGCAAACGCACCTTGCCTAGATCTTCGCTCATTGCTTCTTTACCTCCACATTCGCTGCAAGCACCTCCATCCGCAGTGGAGAAAACTCAGCGCCAGTCAACGATTCACACGATGCGGATGCCGCGGCCAAGCCATATCGAAACGGCCGCTCAGGAGCACCCCCATCCAGTAGAAAGCGCATCATCACCCCAGCCACAGTATCGCCTGCACCAATCGGATTGCGAGCCTGGACAGGCGGGATTTTGAATGAAAACGTATCGTTCTGGCCGATCAACCAAGCCTGTTCCGGCCCAGCCGTCACCCCTACCCACTCGATCCCCCAGCGCTCGAGGCACAGGTCCGCGGCCTTACGCAAATCAGCTGTCTCACAGAGTTCAGACAACTCTTCCTCATTGACCTTCAGAATCCTCACCTGCCCTGTCTCCAGCAAATCCTCCACCTTCCGACAGCCATCAAGCAAAACCCAGGTATCAGGCTTTGCGAAATTCGCAACTCGCGCATAAAAATCATGAGGAAGGCCCTCCGGCAATGTGCCGCAGAAGGCAAGCCCGCGCATCCTTACGGCCGCTTCGCGCACTGCTGCCTCAAACCGCTCAGCCTCCGCCACGGTCACTACTGGCGAAGGCTCGAGAAGCTCCGTCGCCTCGCCCTTCTGCACATTTACCAAGGTGGTGCAGATGCGCGTTCGCTCCGCAATCGCCCCCACAATTTGCGGAGTCCGCAACGCGTCCAGTGCCACACGCACCCGGCGTCCCGGCTCTCCCCCAAGGCAGTGCGCCACAGCAGTTGAGCCTGGCTTTAGCGTATTCGCCGCCATCGCAAAATGAGAACCCTTGCCACCGGGCCGCTCAGTACGGGCGCAAGCGCGATTCACACCGCCCAGCGTCAACGAGGGAAACTCTAGCGTAACCTGCCAGCCGGAGTTCGGACTTACGGTCAGCAAATCTGCCGAATGCATGTGCGCCACGACCCCGTCCCTAAAGAGCAGCCAGTTCGATCCGAAACGACGCCCCACTTGACGTGTCTTCCAGCACGATGGATCCGCCGTGGGCTTCGACTGCGGACTTCGCAATCGCCATTCCCAGCCCGGTGCCCTGCCGCTTCCCTTCCGTCACAAATGGCTCAAACAGCGCCTCCCCGATGGACTCTGGAATCCTCGGGCCATTATCCGCCACCCGTAAGGTCACAGTCCCCCCAGCGTCATCGCCACCGCATGAGACTTCGATCTCCCCGCCACTGGCCAACGCCTCCGCCGAATTGTTCAGTGAATTCTGGATCATACGTTCCAACTCGGTGGCATCACCACGTATTTTGCACGGCTCGGCGTCGATAATCAGCCCGATATCCCGATTCTCCAGATAGGTGCGATTGGCAATCCACACAGATTCCACCACGTCCGCCGGATCGATCGGGGTCAGCACACAGGTGTTCTGCCCCTTCGCGTAATCTTGCAATTCAGTGGTCATCCCCAGCAAGGCGCTACCGGGCGCCAGCTGGATGTAGCGCCGCGCCAAATCCACTGGAATCGTCGCCATCTCCAAGTAGCCATCCGTAATGGCCCGCGCGCTCCGCACCAGATCATCGACCACGCCAAACTCCCCAAAATAGTCGTGTCCCTCCACAGTCGCGATTGCGACATGATGCCCCTGGATCGTTTGCTTGGACAACAGCACGCGGCCCTCAAGCACCAGATACATTAGGTCCGGTGCATCTTCCTCCTCGAACAGAATCGTATCCGGCTCCGGAATAATCGAACTGCACTCGCTGGCCATGGCCTTGACCAGGTCCGGAGAAAAGAAATCAGAGAACGAATGCTCACTGATGTACATTGTTTATCACTCTCGGAGCCATGCCGCCATTCGCGACATCAACATCTCCACATCGGCCTCGTGGTGCGCTGCCGAAAGAAAGGAAAGTTCGAATTGTGATGGCGGCAAATACACGCCTCCACGCCTCATGCTGCGAAAGCAGGAAGCATAACGCTCCGTATCGCAGGCCTTAGCACCACTAAGATCTCCGATAGGCCCCTCGCCGAAAAAGATGGTAAACACACTCCCCTGCCCGGCACAGTGCGCGGGAAACGGCGCTGCCTGCAGTAGCTCGTTCAACCCATCTCGGGCTGCAGTTCCCAGCTCGGCCAGACGCGGATACGGGTTATCGCGCTCGAGAATCCGCAGCGTCGTGAGTCCGGCCGCCACTGCCACCGGGTTCCCGCTCAGAGTCCCAGCCTGGTAGACGTCTCCCAGCGGAGCCAGTCGCGTCATGTGCTGCGCCGAGCCACCGATTGCGCCAATCGGCAGTCCACCGCCAATCACCTTGCCCAGACAAGTCAAATCTGGGCTAATCCCGCGCAGGTGCCCGTAGGTCGTAGCGCCAAAGCGAAAGCCAGTGATCACCTCATCGAAAATCAGCAGCGCCCCGCAATCATCCGCCAGAGCGCGCAGCCCTTGGAGGAAACCATCATTCGGGCAAACATAGCCCATGTTGCCTGCGACCGGCTCCACGATAATCGCCGCCAGCTCCTGCCCGTGTGCGTGAATGATCTCGCGCACGGCGCGGAGATCGTTGTATGGCGCGACAAAGACATCGTCACCAGACACGCCCGCAGATGAGGAAATCCCCCCCGTCAGCAAGCCACTTCCCGCCGCAACCAGCAGTTGGTCCGAGTGTCCGTGGTAGCAACCGTCAAACTTGATCATCTTCCGCCGCCCCGTAACCCCGCGGGCCAAGCGCAGCGCCGTCATCGTGGCCTCGGTCCCCGAGTTCACCAGACGCACCATCTCCATCTCCGGCACAAGCCGCGAAATAGTCTCGGCGATCTCTACTTCGCCTGGCGTGTTTAGACCGTAGGACAGCCCAGCTTCGCTCGCTCGCTGCACAGCGTCCACCACTTCAGGATGCGCATGCCCCAAAATCAACGGCCCCCATGAGCAGCAGAAATCCAGAAATTGCGTGCCCTCCACGGATTCGAAGCGCGCTCCAGTTCCGGACTTCACGTACAACGGCTCGCCACCCACAGAGCCAAATGCCCGCACCGGACTATTCACCCCGCCCGGAATTACCGCAATGGCCCGCTCAAACAGGTCCGCGGACGAGGGCTGGCCGAGCACAGACTCAAACAGCTTGCAGGCAGTCGCGGCGCGCAGTGCGGCCGATCGGTGGCTAATCTTATCCTTCTCAGCCGGCGTAAATTCGCCAAACGTACGGTCGTCGCCATCCGGGATAAAAATAGGGTCGTAGCCAAAGCCGCGGTCTCCCCGCGGCTTGTGCGTAATCGTGCCATAAACGTCTCCCTCCACCACATCCGCCTGGCCATTCGGCCGGGCGACAGCGATCGCGCAGACAAAGCGTGCTCTGCGATCCTCGCAATCCTCTAGCGCATCCAGAACTTTTGCGATGTTCGCAACATCGTCACCGTGCGTGCCAGCGTAGCGGGCGCTCATCACGCCCGGATCACGATTCAGGCTGAAGACCTCCAGCCCCGAGTCATCGGCCAGCGCCACGCAATTGGCATGCTGGGCCGCCGAGATGGCCTTCTTCAGCGCATTCCCCTTGAAGGTGGGGGCATCCTCGTCTACCTCCGGAATCCCACCCACATCTTCGGCGCCGCGCACAGATATCCCCAATGCAGCCAACAGTTGCTTGAGTTCAAAAAGCTTGTGCGCGTTATTGGTAGCAGCCAGAATCTCCATAGTCGTTCCCGCGTCCTGATTCACCTGTAATTGAGTAAAGTAGCACGGGTGATGCCTCCCGCGCGCGAAAAGTACATGCGGATTCTACGGCACATCGAGAACTCCGCGAATGTAAGAGAGGCGTATGGCCCGAATCGACTCGCAATAGCCCGTCTCGCTCGCGATCATCGCTTCGGTCGTTGCGTACTCCGCACGGCGCTGCTGCAGAAACCGCCGGGACTCCGTTGCGATGGTGGTCAGATTCTGGATCGTCTCCTGCTTTTCCTGGGCCGTCTGCAGCACGTCTGCGGGGAGAATATGCGCCAAAGAATCCGGATGCAACGCACGCATCAAGCTGCGATAGCGGCGGCCAATCTCGGTCGCACGCAACGCCGGTTCACGCGAATCTGCGTAGGCAGGGGCCAACACCTCCACCGCCCCCTCGCGATCCTTGATATTATCGAAGTCCCCACTCAGCAGGTCGAGCATACCTTTCGCAGATGCCATCAGCGCCTCATCCCCGAACGAGAGCCGCTCGATCGTTTGGATCGGCTTGCGCTTATTTTTTAGGTCAAACATGAACGCCCGGCGAACCGCCTCCACCGCGCGCTCCTCCAGTCGTGCCTTCCAGTTCTTGCGGGCCCGATCGCTAAAGCCAAAGACCGACAGGGCAAAGCCGTGCGCACCATCGGGAGACGTCAGGATGATATCTGCCGCGACCATCAACGGCACAAACAGCCCCATAATTCCAAGAAACTCCCGGCCCAAAACCGGTGCGAACTTCGCAACCATCTCCTCATCGCGCGTGGCCAGACTCGAGAAATACGTCACGCGCGCACCCAAGCCTTCGATCGCCACGGCCAGAGCCGCACGCAGCTCCAGCTCCTCCTGCAGGGGAATCGCGCGAACCAGACTGCGGAGTTCGCGAGGCGTCTCGCTCTCAACAATCCACTGCAGCGCGTGCCGCCGCAGAACTCGGTCCGCCGCGGCACAGACCGCAGGCCATTGGCGCTGCACCTGCGGATCTCCGGCGGCATCTGCGGCAAATTTAAGGCAACCAACTGGCAGCCCATCCAGCAGCTCCCAGGCTTGCAGCAGGTCCCGTCCCAAGTCCGGGTCCACCTCTTTATCCTTCACCAACTCCAGCTCCCAAGCAAGCGCCGCCTCCAGGTCGATCGATTGTAGCCAGCGAAATAGAGCCTCCAGCACAGTGCGCACAGCAACGTTGCGATTCTGCGCCGCCTCCGCTGCGTGCACGATGTCATCGGGAATCGCGCCGGGCACATTGAGAGCGGCCCACTCATCGGCGCTGTAGAGCTGCCGTGATACCAGCGCTACGGTCGACGAAGTCGAGGCCGTAAGCCGGGCGGGGGCAATCCGCTCAATTTGCGCCAGATACTGATTCAGCACCAGGGTCCGGGCCTTCACTATAGCCGACTCTTGGAATGCCTGGACGACCTGCCCGCCAAACTCGACCGCTTCGGCAAAGGTGATCTGGTGGCTGGCCGTGTAGGCGTAGAGCGCCTCCTCCAGGCCATCCACAATGTCGGCATTCTGTGTGCTAAACGCTTCGGAGAAGCGAGCGAAGTCAGTTTGCATTGTGATTCACAAAGATAACCAGCACGTCATACAACGCATGCGACCAGGCGGCGACCGCAAAACCACGCGCGTAGTAAATCCCGGTGAGCACGATGCCCAACAAGAACCGAAACAGAAATGATTGCAGCTCAAGGACATACGCAAACTCCCCTATATAATGAATCCCACTGAAGATAAGAGAGCTCACAATTGCGGCAACCACAAGCGCTCTACGCTTCTTTAGGAACAATCGCAGCAGCGCTGCGATCCCCCCAAACAGCAACACCCGGAAAAACAGCTCTTCATACAGGCCCGCGCCCAGCGACAGCGCCAGACTGAGAATGAAGCCGTCCCCCGCACCGATGGCAACACTTGGCAGCACTGCTGGTAGAACAGAATAGACAAGCTTGAAGACCACATAGGCCATGCCGATGGCGTACAGAATGCTCTCCAGAAACATCCCGGCGAAATAGTACGGCCGCAGTTCTACACGGCGATGACTGTCACAGAGAATTGCAATTACCCCTACGGCCAGAGCCGTAGTCGCCAGAGTCGCGTGGGTCGTCACTCCGGCGGCCTCCAAGATTTGCTTGGTCCAGACGTCGGCCCCCACGCGCACCTGCTGCACCCGGGTCCGATTGGCCAAGATGATCAATAGCTCATACGCGACCAGCAACGGCAAGGCTGCCAGAAAGCAATACGTTGCCGAACGGGTGAGCTGAAAGTAGCCCGGCGGGACCTCGACCAAGTCCACCAGCATAGCGTCCTCTGGCTGCCCAACTGCAACGGGCAACTCTGACAGGTCAAGATCAAGATCTGGGTCACGATCTGGGTCGTCCTCAGTCATAGCTTAGCCAGTGCGATAGCCCGAGACTCAAAGGGTAACGGTGGCCTTGCGGTAGAGCCGCTCCCCGTCCGCCGCGTCGTATCCGGAGCGAATCAGGCCGAGCACTACGCAACCAGCGTCGTTCGCGGCCGGGCCGTCATGAACTATCGGATCGAACTTTGTCTTGCCAAACTGGATCGGCAGCCGCACCAAGTCCATTTCCCACGCCAGCAGATCCAGAATGTGTAGGGCGTCAATCTTGCGCACAGCGAGAATCTGATCTTCCACGGGGTCGAGCACATCTTCCATGAACCCCATCGTCGCGTAGCGTCTATACTCCGAGACCACCTCGTCATCCCAGAACATGCCTAGATCCGCGCGCCCGCCTTTTTCAAGCCGCTCATACCGCTGCTGCGCTTGCTCGCGATGCTTCGCGTGCAACTCACGGAAACGCTTGTGGTACTCGTTACATTTTAAGTGAATCATGGCCTTAACTTCAGCGGGAAGTGGCTCGAGGAGCTCCGTATTGCTCGCGTTCAGCATCTTCAACAACGCCAGCTTAAGGCCAATAACTCTTTTATGGCAACGCTCTACCTCAGGATGCGGCGGCACTTCTCGCGAAGCCGACTCCACGAAAGCGCTCGGGGCAAGCGCGGCCGCTTTGCGCGGGGCATCCACAGTCACGGTCGCCCGCCGCGCTGGAATGCTGTCTTGTAGATCCAGATACCCCGAACTGGTAATTTCCTTTACCACGCAACCTGGCGCTGGGCTCACGCCCTGGGTCTTGTGCACACTCTCGTCGAACAGGTCGCCCGCACGGGGTGCGATGCGCTGCACGTTCACCGTCGCTGCCAGAACGTCAATGAGTTCGTAATAGCTGAACGCATGAAAGTGGTTAATCTGGTCCTCGATAAAATCAAACACCTTGTCGATCACCGCCTGTGAGCGGTAATGCCGGTACTGCTCGGTCGGCTGTCCGGCCCAGAACTCCGCTACCTTGGCCTGCTGACAAGACCGCGGCTCGTCATCAAAAATCCGCCGCGCCATCCGTTTGTTCTCGTCGTGCACGATCAGAAATTCTTCCAAGACCGACAGGGAGCGATCGTACAACTCGGCGATAAATTGCAGGTCGATGACCGTTCCGGACAGCGGCATCTTCCGCGTCTGGTGCAATTTTTCCGAGGCGTTCAACAGCGCCTTAAGCTGTGACTTGCAGGCAGAGCCCGCGCTCGAGCGCGGCGGGCCCTTGGCCACGGCCGCACTTGAATTCCCGAGGCGTTTATACACCTCGGAAAGGCGGAGCTCGTCCACCGTTGTCGCCTGGTCCGAATCCAACCGTTCCTCTTCGAGATCCCCCACGGTCGGATGATCATCGTCCGGAATCGGCGCCTCGACCTGAATCATCGAGCCCATTGTCAACTCGCCCACAGTCGGCGACTCGTCCGTTTCGCTCGAAGGCCGAAGCTCGGACATCAGCGCCCGTTGCGCAGCACGCAGCTGCGAAATCTCTTCGCCAAGCTCGGCATGAAAGCTCACCGCATCCAGCGCTGCTAGCGAACGAACCACCGAGTCCCTCAGGGCACTCACCGCGTCACGGTACGTCTGCCGCTCCTGATCGAGCCGTTTGGCTTTGCACGTAAGGCTGTCCAGCGCCCCTTCGATCTCGCTCAGGCGGGACTCTATTGCAGACACATCGGGAGTCGACGCGGCTGCTGCCTGCTTACGGATCTCAAGTTGTTGTTTTGCCATGCCTGAAACCCCAGTGTTACACCCCTGCAAACTCGCATTCATGGGCACGAAATACGCCAATGACATCTTCCGCATCCTCGCACGCGCGCAGGTCCGTAGCGATGGCCGTATCATGGAGCAGCCGCGCCAAACGTGCAATCATGTAAAGGTGAATCCGGTCATCGTGAGCACACGGCATCAGGAACACGTCCGTCGGTTGATTATCATCCGCGCCGAAGTGGATCGGAGTCTCGAGAATCATGACCACCATGAAGGTTTCGAAAATAAGATACTCATCATGAACGCGCGAATGCGGCATCGCCACGCCATGGCCTAAAGCGGTCGAACAAAGCGACTCTCGCTCCTCTACCAAGCCCATAAACTCCTCATCATCCGAGACAAGATTGCTCTGTGCTGCCAGCTTCACCAGCTCCCGCAGCACGCGCGTCTTCGACTTTGCGGAGACATTCAGAGCGATGCATTCCGGCAGAATAAACGTAGAAACGAAGGGCCGCTCTACCTGCGGCAGCGGTTCAAAAATCCGGCCCGCACTCGTGTGATAAGCCACGATCGGCTTCTGTTCCGCCCCAAGTAGCTTGCGCGCCAGCCAGTCATGCAGCTCCTGCTTCATGAAAACCGGAGAGGGCCCGGGAATAGCGGGAATTTCGTTGTTGCGGAACAGCGCCAGCACTTCGGATTCTGCCAGGTGCAGATAGCCAGCTGCCTCAGTCAAGGTCATGCGGGTATGGGGCATCGAACGCTCATATTCCTGCTGCTGCGGATTCATCCGGCGGGCGTTGCGAACGCCAGAATAGGATGTATGGCTACCCCACTAGGATTCGAACCTAGGCTGACTGGATCAAAACCAGTTGTGCTACCGTTACACCATGGGGTAAATCCGGCGAGTACGTACTATAATCCGGCGTCGCGAGAGCGCCAATAGATGAGAGACTAGAACTGGATGCGACTCGAAGTTGAGATTGATCACACGCATGCACGAGGCATGATTACATGCTGGATATTCCGCGTAGAGACCACGGAACGGACGAATCTTTCAGTCCAACAGCTCTATAATTTTGGCCAGCGCGCCCGCTGGGGAAAAGATCAAGGCTTGCGCCCAGAGGATGAGACCCTGGTCAAGTTGCTCTGGACGATCGTCAGCAAGCCGCATATATTGAAGGCCAATCTCAAAGCGCTGAAAGTGCCAATTCCC
>DMTJ01000582.1 GCA_003477185.1 Lentisphaeria bacterium | reverse complement strand
CTGGCCCTGCCAGGAACCGAGACCAATGCTTACCGCCTCATCTGCGGGGAAGGGGACCAGCTCCCAGGGCTGATTGTGGATGTATATGGCTCTGTGGCAGTCTTTCAGGCGCACGCGCCGGGGATGTTGCGGAGTGCGCAAGCAATCGCTGAGGCGATCGTCGAGACCGTCCCTGAGGTCACCGCGGTGATCGATCGCAGCAAAGACACCGAAAGCGCTGGCTGGCTGGTGGGAAGCGGTGAAGGCGAGGGCGTGATTCTTGAGCATGGCCATTCCTTCCGGGTCAACTGGCAGCGAGGCCAGAAGACCGGCTTCTTCCTGGATCAGCGCGAGAATCGTGCCTTGCTGGCCCGCTATGCGCCTGGGCGAAAGGTCCTGAATGCCTTCTGTTTTACCGGCGGCTTCTCTGTCTATGCGGCGAAGGCCGGTGCGGCGCATGTGCTGAGTGTGGACTCCTCCGCCGATGCCCTAGCCCTGGCGCAGGCCAATTTGACGCTCAACGACATCCCCGAGGAGCGGGCCAGCTGCCACAAGGCAGATTGCATGAAATACCTCAGAGCGTTGCCAGATGAACCCGACCTGATCATTCTTGATCCACCGGCATTTGCCAAATCCAAGCGCGCACGCCACGCAGCCGTCCAGGCCTACAAACGGCTGAACGAAGCCGCACTACGCCAGCTTCCGGATGGCGGGATCCTGTTTACGTTCTCTTGCACGCAGGTAGTTTCGCGGCAACTCTTCGAAGACACCATTGCCGCTGCCGCCTTCTCTGTCGGGCGTCACGTAAGAGTTCTTGAACGCATGGCTCAGCCTGCAGATCACCCCGTTTCAGTGTCGCACCCGGAGGGCAGTTACCTCAAGGGCTTGGTTTTAATTGTCACAAAATAGCTAAGACAACTCAGTCTTTCGATTACAGGCAGTTGCATCAATTCACGATCTCGCCACGTTCCTAACTCGTGAACCTTGGCGCCCGGGCCGCATAAAGGCTCCACATTTCTGTCTGATTTTTGTTCGCGCTGAGTTCAACAGCACAAGTCAGAATCAGTTCCAGTCCAGTGCGGGTAGGTTCTGGAGCGCGTGAAGTTGGTCAAGACGGTGCATTTGTTGCCGTGGCCGATGACGGCACGGCGCCCAATTGGCATCCTGCTGGCTTGTCGAAACTGTGGCGGCCGGAGCTTTCGTTCGCAGTCGATCATTTTTTCAGCAAGCAGATGTGGATGCCGAATTTTTTGGTACATCACACTCATTAGGCCTGACTGACTTGAACTAACTGAGTGCAGTGTAACCCCTCGAAGGCAGGCCCTTTGCTCTCTCCCTGAGCAATCTCAAACAGTATCGCTTCAATCGTGACGTTGTGAGAACCAATCGATAAAGTGAAGTTCTCATCACCCAATTGGATACGTTCATCGTAAACAGCGAATTCGCGGCCAGATTGGAAGGCGAGTTCTCGTCACTCACCCCTGCGCTTAGCTACGACGTGAATGAGAAACTCCCGCTTGGCATTGCCTTCAGCATTTGGAACCACGATGTTACCGGTGCCTGTCAGATCGAAGAGCGCCAACTTGACGGGGGCACAACAGAACTTGTACCCAACTTCTTTGGCTTGCCAGGAATTCCACGCTACGTAACTACTATCGACAGTGGCTACTCCTTTCTTCCCGGTGGGATGTATCGAGCCACCAAGGAATGGGCCCTTGCGGTTGCGTTGCGACTGGAACACACGCTTGACCTAGATGTAGTTACTAAATCCTGGAATACCATCACGTACACGGACGGTAGCCCTGCCGATGTCCGTGCGCCCAACCGCGAGCAGCGTTAAGCAGAGCAGCGGGTTCCCCACCGCTCGTACACTGGGGAGTAATTTGCACTTGTTGTGTATGGTATTTTCGGTTGGGAGAGGTCCACCGTCGGTATGGGTTTGTACTTGGTTTAGGCCGCTTGTTGGAGTTTTTCGATTTCGTCCTCGAAGATTATGGCCGAGGCGAAGGGCTTGATAATCAGGACGTGACCGTTTAACCTGCAACAACCTTTCGATGCCTCTAAGGCAAGCTTGAGGACCAGCCCCGGGGTACTTGTAAGCAAAGACGGCGAAGAAGAGCTGGTGCGATGCCAGAGCGTCAGTCTTGGTCTCCGCCAGGTACATCTCGTGAATCATGCCCTTGGCCTTCGGCTGCAACTTCTTAGGAAGCTTGTCGAGAATGTTGGCGGTCTTGTGAACCCAGCAGCGTTGGCTGCGGCTCTCACGGTAGCCGCCTTTCACGGCAATGAGTTCCTTGCGGCCATCCTTGGTCGATTCCATTACCACCAAAGTGCACAGCTTGTTCTCGTCGATCCGCACGTTGAAGTGGATGCCGTCAACCCAGACATATACCGACTGTTCAGCGCTGAGATCACGGCTATTACATTGCTTGTACTCGTGAGTTCAGCTTCGCGTCAGCCAGCTCACACAGGCACCCGACAGATTGCGGGCACCAGGCCCGAAGAGTTCTCGTGATGCTGGCAACATGTGCCCCGTGGACAACCCTTTGAACTAGAAATAGCAGACAGCTCCATCAAGAATCAAAGTTCGGCGCTTGTAGCTTGTGATGATCGCACTTTGATAGCAGTCGCCGCCTCCAGAGCGGTCACGCGTGCGGGGAACACGAAGGGGAACAGGGCCCGTACCTGTCTGAACAACGCGTTCTTTGTGGAAGCCATTGCGAACGATGGCTCTACGTCTATCGGCTGTGCGCTTGCCTTGCATGTCCTGTACAAACTGCGAAAGCTCCTCCTCGAGAATCTCCTTCCGCGCACCACGTAAGTGACCCCGCAGCGTCTCTTCCAGGCTGATCTGTGCGCCGGTTGACGACAGCGATTGAAAAGATAGTGTGAGGATGAGGCGTTCTCCTTCTGCTGGTTTTCGACACCCATACCGTGG
This sequence comes from Lentisphaeria bacterium, assembly GCA_003477185.1. Taxonomy (GTDB): domain Bacteria; phylum Verrucomicrobiota; class Lentisphaeria; order JABSQK01; family UBA12247; genus UBA12247. The sequence goes on along the minus strand of DMTJ01000582.1, from coordinate 12,197 downwards.
GCAAGCCTCACCCTTTCAACTTCTCCACCCACAACTTCTGGAAGTTACTCTACTCGTAACTAGCGATGGAAGCGTCCAAGGGCACCAAGGTACATATTCAGTGGAGCGAAGGGTACCAAGGCGCGGACGCGCACCGTGCAGGTTCAGACCGGGCGTTCGACTTCCTCTCTCATTTTCTAGCTCGCCGGTTGCTGCCCTTGAACCACAAGCCGGCAAGATTTCGTCGCGCCAGGTTGGTTGACCGGTCTGGCCCACGCGGAATAGTACCGCGCGCGGGCGGCACCAAAACGTAGGAAGATTTTCGATGGATGATGTGTTTAGTGTGCTGCGAGAACCTCCGCGCATCTGGCAGATGCCTTCTGTATCGACGTCGGGGGAAGTGTTCTTCCGCGTGAGCCATTGCGCCGAAGGCGCCTATGTCACGGCTGTGAATGCAAAGGGCAAGCTTTGGACCGGTGGTTATGCTCTAGTGCATGGAGCACGGCGGGAGGCCTTGAAGGCCCTGGAGGCGGCGCGGGAACGGGAAAACATGCGTTTCAGCTGGGAGAGCTCCGAGGACCGGGTGTTTCTGGCGAAGCACGAGCACTTGGTGCCGCTGCTGGCGGAGACTGGTGGGCTGGTGAACCACACTCTCAAGCCAGTGACTCTAGCGGAGACACCCGCGCGGATTCATGTGGTGCTGACGCCGAAGGCGGATGGCTTTACAGCGCAGACACAGGTGGCTGAAGTAGGCAATTTGTGGGACGACTTCGAGCAATGGTCCGAGTCGTACGTGGTGGTCGAACGCAAGCGGCTGCTCCGAATTCCCCCACTCGGGTCGCGGTTTGCTGACTTGGAACACTTTGCGACGCGATTCGCGGCAACGGACTTGGAGCGATTCTTGACGCTGCTGTACTCAGCGCTAGACGGCGTCAAGGTGGTCTACGAGGGATACCGGGAGATGCCTGGCCCGCTCCGGACTGTCGAGCCAGCGGTGGTGTTCGAGGAGGTGGATGACGAGGGCAACCTGAAGCTGCGCATCGGCCTCTCGATGCTAGGATTCGACAATGAGTTTGTCGAGGGCTATGAGCTGTCGCGGGCAGTGACGGTCAACGATATGGAGCGTACGCTGGTGGTGGGCGATGTGGTCTATCAATCGGTGGCGAATTGTATGCGGACGGTGGATACGGCCCTCAAGAAGGCTGCCAAGAAGTGCGGCGGCAGCTATTGCCAGGATGAGAACTTCTTTCTGCTTGAAGCGCCCTGCGTCGAGGCCTTTCTGGAAGCGACGCTGCCGCTCCTGCTAGCAGAACACCGTTGTTTCGGTGCGGAATCTCTGACCCGGTTCAAGATTCGCACCAGTCGGCCCAAGCTACGCCTGGACCGTATCGGGACCGGCGTGGATTTCCTGTCCGCAGATGTGTCGCTGGAGATCGACGATCAAAGCATTTCTCTGGTCGAGGCGCTGAAGTATTTCAAGAAGCAGGTCTACCTGCCCCTGAACGATGGCAGTCGGGCGGTTATTAACCCGGACTACCTGCGAAAGTTGGAGCGGATGTTCCGCCGAAAAGGCTCTAGCCAGACTCGGCTTTCCTACTTCGATTTTTCGTTTCTTGATGACTTGGTCGAGGCTAACGAACGGGAGCGCCTGGAAGAGCTAGCGGGCGTAAAGAAGATCAGGCAAGCGCTAAGTGGTGAGAAGCGCTTCAAGGCTCCGGCGCTGAGCGCGGAGTTGCGGCCCTACCAGCTATGCGGCTATGAGTGGCTGCGTCGCCTGCACGCTGCTGGCCTCGGCGCATGCCTGGCCGACGACATGGGCTTGGGCAAGACGCTGCAGGCGCTGGCGGTGCTGCGCGCAACAGTGAAGGCGAAGACGCCGCCGTCACTCATTGTGATGCCGCGCAGCCTGCTGTTCAACTGGCAGTCGGAAATTGCGAAGTTCGCACCGGACCTGACCTTTGCGGTCTATCATGGGCAAGGACGTAACCTGAAAAAGGCGAAAAGGCAAAATCTGGTGCTAACGACCTACGGGACGGTGCGCGCTGATATCGAGGAACTGCAGGAAGTTCGTTTTCACTACCTCGTGCTGGATGAGTCACAGAACACGAAGAACCCCGGCTCCCAGGTGGCCCAGGCGGTATTACTGCTGAAGGGGAAGTACCGGCTGGCGTTGAGTGGCACGCCGGTGGAAAACAACCTGACCGAGTTGTACTCGCTGTTCCGGTTTCTCAATCCTTCGATGTTCGGGACGCTAACGGACTTCAACTGTGACTATAATGTGCCAATCAGTAAGGGCGATGACCGCGAGGCCATGCTGGAGTTGCGGGCAAAGATTGCTCCGTTTATTCTGCGACGGACGAAAGAGGAAGTGCTCACGGAGCTGCCGGACAAGGTGGAGCAGGTGCTCTACGTCGATATGTCGACCGAACAGGCTGCGCTATACGAAAGCAGACGGCGCTTTTATCGCGATTTGATTGACAACGAGGTCGAGGAAAATGGGCTCGCTAAGAGCCAATTCATGGTGCTGCAGGCATTTACGGAACTGCGACAACTCGCTTCGACGCCGGAGAGTCGGACCGAAGGGACGGTGTTGTCGGCCAAGCGCGAACTGGTGATCAACGAACTGCTGGAGGCGACGGCGAATGGGCACAAATGCCTGGTTTTCGCCAGTTTTCTCGGGGCCTTGGACTCGCTGAGTGATGATTTGAATGAGGCTGGGATTGAGCACTTGACGATGACTGGCGCCACACGAGATCGTGAGGCCTTGGTGCAGCGCTTTCAGAACGACGACTCGGTCTGCGTCTTCCTGATGACTCTAAAAACCGGCGGGGTCGGCCTGAATCTCACGGCTGCGGACTATGTCTTCATCTACGACCCGTGGTGGAACCGGGCCGCGGAAACCCAAGCGATAGACCGCACGCATCGGATCGGCCAGAAAAACAGGGTATTCACCTACAAACTCGTGACCCGCAAGACGATCGAAGAGAAGATGTTGCTGCTTCAGGAACGGAAGAGTGAGATTCTCGAGAACTTGGTCGGGGCGAGCTCCGCCTCGCTAAAAGCATTTAGCCTCGAAGACATCCAGTTTGCCTTGGGATTAGATGCATGAGTCAGCGATTGGTAGAGCTGGACAGCCAAGTCAAGGCCGGTGGGGGAACGGTAGTCCGTATGGACAAGCGCACGATCTGCTCCTGCTGCCAGCAGTCCCGCCCTCCAGGCTACATGCTGACCCGGGTCGGGAAGGTGGGACGCTTCTGTGCCCACTGCGTGGGAGAACGCTGGGTGAAGTCATTGCCGCCAGAAGCTGAGAGCTGGTCTCCAGAGCACGTTTGCAGGCTGTTGACCGGGGATGCCTCTGAACGCGTGATGGGCATCAGTGCAGTTCTCGGGTATAGCGAGAGACCAGCATTGTACGGCCGTTACAGCGCGCAGACGCTTCCGTTGGGCAAGAGTATTTCAGTGCGCGAGACCCTGCTCGCCTGTGTGGCCTACCCGGGGCAGACTTGGCTGGACAGCATGGTTCGCTTCCTCGCCATCACAGGGATGCTGGATGTGATCCGCGAGCCGATCACCGAGGCGCTTATCATAGACACCTCAGTCCTATCTCCCGCCCCAATGATCAAAGCTGCGGCGACGATGATTGGCAGCACCCGGCTGGAATTGGACAAGAAGATTAGATGGCTCTATGACTTCAGAGATCATCCGGACTCCGGGGTACTCGGGACAGTCATAGCGGCACTCCAAACCTTGGGCCCTTCCGGATTTGAAGAGGTAGAAGAAGCCTTGGACTTGCAGCCACTGATCGATCAGATCATGGCTGGACACAAGGCCGGTGACCTCAGGAATATCATCAACGCGGCCAAGCGACTTGCTGGGATCGAGATCACCGCCGGGACGACCAAGGCGGATATGGCCCTGGCCTTGGCCCGAACGCTCGGCACTGCTGCCGGAATGCGCGAGTTCTATGACAAACTCTCGCCAGAGTTCCAACAGGTGGTCAACTTCATGGCCTGGCAAACGGTGCCGGTGCCCCCTGAGAAGATCGAAGCTAAGACCGGGGTTTCCGTGGTCGACGTCGAGCAGGGCCTGTATACCCCAACAGTTCGCCTGAAGAGTTCGTTCAGCGGATTGCTCAACTTCGAATCTGACTATTATCAACGCATTGTCCGGATTAGTCTCCAGCACTGGCTCAGACTCCGCTTGAAACCAGCTTTGCCAGTGCCGGAGAAGGCCCGGCTGCAGGGAACAACAGAGCAGCCGAACTTTCCTGGTGCGCGCATCCTCCAGGCGGACCCAGCATTTGTCAGCCGCTTTCCTTCTCTGGATGCCATGTGCCAGCAGGGCGTGATTGCGCGCAAGAAGAACGGTACCCCGACCGTAGCAGGACTGCGCGCCCTGCAGGAAGCAGGCTGGGAGCTTGATGAGTTTTACCCCAACGTCCGAAAGCTCGCCCACCGACGGCTGGAAATCCTCGTCTGCCTGGGGGATGCCGGGGCTGCCACAGCCACTGCGCCCCGCGCGAAACCGGCCGAAGTGCTTTGCAACTGGCTGGATCTATTGACCAAGCCGCCCGCACATCCTCTCCACTCGGGGTTCCTTCCTCCGCAGTTCATGCCCCAGCTCAAGAATGTCTATCACGCAATGTGGAGCGATGCAGCGGCCGTGTGTCTCGAATCGTTGGAGGCAGTCATGGCCGCCGTGCCCAAAGGGCAGTGGGTCACACTCGAGGACCTGCACGACTTTATCCTTTACAACAGCCTTCCGCTTCCGGTCCCGCCTTGCTGCCATGACGCCTATCTGAGCGTTCAGGGAAAGTGGGGCCTCGAGCGCCAGCACCTCGGCGGGAATCAGAACACCCATTGGGAGAAGCCGCTGGTTCGCACATTCTTCATGGTTCTTGCTGCCATCGGAGTCGTCGACGCCGTCATTGTGCCGCCCGAGGAAACCTCCAAGATCGATCCACCAGAGGACTACCTGCCGACGACCGAGGCCCTCAAGGCTGTGCGCCTGACGGCGGTCGGTGAGTGGTACTTCCAAGGCGGCCCCGAGACCTGTCTCGAAGAGCAGGCCATGGGCGAAGTCGTGCTTGACGAGCGTCGGCTGTTTATCCGCCTTACCGGTAGCAATCCCGTTCTCGAGGTCGCCCTCAAGCAGGTGGCGCAGCCTATCGGCGGTGGATTTTATCGAATCGACGGGGGCAGCTTCCTCAAAGACTGTACCAGCGAGGCCCATGTCCAGCGGAAAGTGGACACGCTCAAGTCCCTGCTGCCGGACGCACTCCCTGCGGTCTGGGAAGACTTCTTCGAGAACTTACTGCTGCGGGTCAATCCGCTCACGCCCGCTCCGTTCACAGTCCTGGAAGTAGGCGAATCCCCGGAGTTCAGGCAATTGCTACGGACCGAGCCCGCCCTGCGGGCGCTCACGATCATGGCCGAAGGCGGACGGATCCTGGTGAAAGCCGGCGACCGCAACAAACTCAAGAAACGCCTTCGAGACCTAGGCTACTTCATCGACTGCTTCTAACCGCACGCGGGTAGGCTGCGTGGCCGATTCAGCCTGGACCGGTCATTTCAAAGAAGCCTATGCCCGAAAATTCGGACGCCTTTGAGGTGGAAGAAGTTCGGTTCGTCGTTGTGACTGCCGATGCGGATAAAGCGGGCGCTAGGTTTTCCCTCGAGCGGGATCAGCCAGCGGTCCTCGGGCTGGGCCGCGACAAAGGCCGGGTGCCAAGTGATCAAGTCGGACGACAGACTGATGTAGAGTTGCTGGGTGCGCTCGGCGAGGTTTGGACGGTTGACGACTTCTACTCCTGCCAGAGTATATACGGTTCCTAGGTCAATCATCAGCCAGGGTTCCGTCTCTGACGCGGAATGGAAGGAAAAGTCACCGGCCTGTGTGGTCAGCAGGGTGTCGGGATTGTCAGTCGACCACTCGCTGGTGCTGCTGCAGGTCACGGTGGCATCCGGCGAAATCCAAGTCCACTCTTGCGGGACATCCTTCGGCAGCGCTGGAAGGGGTGCCGTTTTCGCTGCCTTTGGGAGCTTACCGGTGACCGGTTTAGGTAGCGCGTTGACCGGAATCAGAGCCTGACGTTCGGCCACGATTTCACAGTCGGGCAAGGCCTCGCGCGGCTGAGACACGCCGGTCGCTGAGATCTCGGTGTCGTTGATGAACAGGCACTGCAAGTTGGTCAGTGCCGCGAGCGCCGGCACGGCCTTGTCGGTCAGGGGCGTGCCAAAGAGGTTCAGACTCTCAATGCCCGTGGGCAGAGTTTGCACCAGCGTACCTGACGCTGTTGACCGCGATAAGTCCGCGGCGACAAGACTGGACATTGCCTCCATAACCTCTGCTGACGCATCGCTCAGCTCGGCAGCGAGAATCTTGAGTTCGGCGATCAAGCCAGCGACCGGAAGGAGGGCTACGAGAGCTTCATCCCCGACGACGTATGGGCTGAGCACGGAGCACTCGAACTGCAGGTCCGAATCTTGCACGATGAATCGCTGGCGGCACGACTGCCCTGCCCAACAGCCCCGGAACTCGTGGCCATCGCCGTGCCGAAGCTCCGCGAAGGGCATACAGCTGAGGCATTTCTCGATGTCCTTGATGCGCTGGAAGAGCCGCTGGCTGAAGCAATGCCAGCCAGCTCGCAGGAGAACGAACTGGAGAACAAGCTGCAGCCCTTTCATCCCCGACCGTAACCAGTCGCAGACTGACTAATCCGCCGCGTTCCGAGCAGCCGCCGTGACCGGAAAGTAGGGGCCAAGCAGCCGCACGCCGTACTGAAGCTTCTCCCGAAACTGCCAATAGCTGCCGATCGCGACCTCCTTGTGATCCTCTCCAGCGGTGAACCCAGCATCCAGATGCTGTTGAAGTTCATCGGACAACGGCCCGGCCAGCAGCAGCGACTTTGAAGCTGAAGCCTTGTTCGTTAGTCGTGGCCTTGGGCTTGCGCGGAGGAGGCGGCACGGTATCGCTTGCTTGCCCTTTTGTAAATTATGAACGAAGCAGGGATTCGCAACAGACAGGCGCTCATGTACGCGACTCCAATTCCGGTGACGCCATGTGTGCGCCCGAGCGTCACCGTATAGAGCAGAAGCCCCCCCGTAAAAATGAGCGAGACGATCATCAAGGGCTCTTCTTTGTGTGCCCGCATGTATACAGAGAAGGGCAGACTACAGCGCAGGAGGAACGCAGCGATCAGGAACAAGATCGCCTGGCTCGGCACCAGCACCACGTCTGCCTCCTCCGTATTAAGCTCCGGATAGATGACGATGCCGATAAAAAGAACTCCCAGCAGAAAGGCATGAATCGGAAAGGTCACCGCGAAAATGCGAGTGAGCCGTTGGTGAAGCGTACGATAGGCCTTTTTAGCCACGTAGACGCCAAATTCAGGAGTCCGCGCGATCACCCACGTGCCGGTGATACTGGTGACGGCAGCAATGAGATTGATCGTCATCCCCAGCCGCCCTGCTGCCGCTGCGCCTTCCGACGCAAAAATGGTCATATTGAACACGGGAAAGACAGCGATATCGCAGCCGGTAGCCAGCGCCATCCGCCATTGCATCGGGACTACTTCGCGAATCCACTCCATCTTCGCCGCTTCCGGCTTCTGCAGCATCGAGCGAAAGAATCCGCCATAGCGCCTGAGCAAGAAGAATAGGACCAGCGCGACCTGCGTGCCCGCCAACGCCACACAGGCCCAGAGTTCGCCTCCCAACGCGATCGTGCCCCACAGGGCCGGACGCGTTAAGAAGGCTTCGACGGCCTGGAAGCGGTATACCTGTTTAACCTCGCCACAGCCCTGGAGGAGGGCTAATGTCGGTGTCAGCGCGAACTGAATTCCGACAAATAGGCTCAGCGCCAGCCATGGGGCCTGCCAGGCTATATCCGTGTCACCAGCAGTGTTGCTGAAGAACACGTAGCCACCGATGGCCAAGCAGATGGCCACCAAAACCCCCACGGTGGCGAACCAACCGAGCGTCACCCGGTACAAGCAACGCAGCCGACTCAATGCGTCAGGATCACCCTGCGGTAGCCCATCCTCGTCTCGGTGTAAGTGGGCCCATTCATGGCTTGCGAAGTGCATCGCCACCGTGCGAAATCCCAGCTCCAAGAGGTTCTGTAGAGCCACAATGCTGGTGAAGGTAAAGTAGAATCCTTGGAGCTCAGACGAGAAAAATGTGACCAGCAAGAGGATGGTGACGGGGCCACCCAACACCGTCCAAACCCGCGTGCCGATCCCAAACAGCACCGTCTGATCGATGTCCAGTGCGCGTAGCAAACGCCTGCCGCGTTCGCCGTTCTTCATGGCTGCTGGATATCCACTCCTGCGGCGCGTCGGCGTGCTTCCACCTGCTCCCGATGCCCATTCCGCCAGTCCACCAGTTCCCGCAACCCATCCCGAAGTTTGACCATTGTCAGAAAACCAAGGTCATTCCGCGCCGCTTCGATACTGCCGATCCGGTTCTGGACAAAGGTCTGCCCCGCCGGTTCGTACGCAGGCTCTAGGTCGGACTCAGTCACCTCCAGAATCAGCTTGGTCAACTCCGAGATGGACGTCTTGGTCCCGCTGCCCACGTTATAAAACTGGTCGGTCGCATCTGCGGCCATCGCCTTGATGTTGGCCCGGGCCACATCGCTCACGCAAATGAAGTCGTAGGCTTGCGAGCCATCGCCATAGATCGCGGGCGGCAAGCCACGATCCAGCCGATCCAGCATCTTCATGATGACCGCGATGTAGGCGCCGCGGTAGTCCTGCCGAGCCCCGTACACGTTCATGTAGCGAAGCCCCACGTAGTCAAAGTGCTGGGCCGTCCCCTGATAGCGATGAAACAGGGCGTGCAGCATCTGCTCGCCAGCGATCTTGGTCGCCCCATAGAACGTGTCATTGTTCAGCGGGTGCGACTCGGGCATGGGCTCCTGGACCGCATCCCCATACACCGACGCGCTCGAGGAGTAGACCAGACGGCTCACACCCGCCTTGAGCGCACACTCCAGCACATTAAACGTACCCCGGATATTGACATCGAAGGCAGCCTTCGGGTACTCATAGCAATGCAACAGCCACAGGGCCGCGAGGTGAAACACCCCGTCCATCCCCGCCATCGCATCCTGCAACACATCTGTCTGCAAGATATCGCCACCATGCGGGAAAATGCTGCAACGCTCATCAAGCAACGCCTGCTCAAGGTTCTCGCGCGACCCACGGCTGAAATTGTCGAATACAACAACCTCGGCCACATCCTGTTGCAGGAGCTGGTCCACGACGTGCGAGCCGATGAAGCCAGCACCACCTACTACGAGAAAACGCTTCCCCGTCAGTTCCACGTTGCTCCCCCTCGTTAGTCACTGGCGCCTTGGCATACAATCGTCCATAACGATGGACGAAATCTACGATAAACTGCCACGGCGGGACCGCAAGAGTTCACACCTCACAGCTCGCAGCTCAGCGGGCACCAGCGAAATACGCGACCAGTTCGATCGCGTATTTCGCAACAGGCAGGTGCTTAGGCCTGCAGGGTCTCGCCCTGGAAGACCATCAACTCGCCGACCAGCTTAGCGAAGCGCTGCGCGTCCTTCAAGTCACTGCCTTCCGACAGCAGAGCCTGGTTGTAGAGCAAGTCCACGTAGTCACCGAGCTTGTCCTTGTTGTCCGCACCAAGCAGGCCATCCATAATGCCAACCAATGCGTGATCGGGATTCAGCTCGAAAACCCGCTTGCTGGCAGGTACGTCCTGATTCATGCTCTTGAAGATACGCTCCATGTGCGCGTTCATGCCGCCCTCACCGGCCACCAAGCAGCTTGGGCTGTCGGTCAGGCGATTCGAAAAGCGCACTTCCTCCACATCTTCGCCCAAGTGCTCTTTGACGTAGGTCAACAGATCCTTATGCGTCTCGCCAGCAGCATCCAGCTTCTCCTTGCTCTCGGCATCATCACCCAGCTCCAGGTCGCCGCGGTCCACCGGTTGCAACTGCATGCCGTCGTACTCGGTGAGCGCTTGGATGACCCATTCATCAATCGCGTCGGTCAGGTACAGCACTTCGTAGCTCTTCTTCTTGAAGACTTCCAGGTGTGGGGAAGCTTCCACTGCGGTGCGGCTGTCGCCCGTGATGTAGTAGATCGCCTTCTGGTCTTCCGGCATCCGATTGCGCACTTCGCGCAGGTCAGTCAGCACACCAGCCTCAGTCATGCTGCTCTCGAACAACACCAGCTCTTGCAGCTTGTCACGATTCGTCGTGTCGAAGTGCAGCCCTTCCTTGAGGATCTTGCCGAACTCTTGGTAGAACGCCAGGTACTTATCGTTCTGCTTGGTCTTCATCTTCTTCAGCGTGCTAAGGATCTTCGTCGTCAGGTTGCGCTGGATGCGCTTGACCATCGCATCTTCCTGCAGCAACTCACGAGACACATTCAGTGGCAGGTCATTGCACTGCACCACACCCTTCACGAACCGCAAGTACTCAGGCACCAGCTCTTTGCAGTCGTCCATGATAAAAACGCGCTTCACGAACAAGTGAATGCCCCGGCGGCTTTGCTCCGGCATGTAGAGATCCATCGGTGCCGTTGACGGCAGATAGAGCAACGCGGTGAACTCCACCATGCCCTCAGCCGTGAAATGGATAATCTCGGAAGGCTCATCGTAGTTGTGGGAGATATGACGGTAGAAGTCTTTGTACTCGTCGTCCTTGATCTCGCTCTTCGGCCGGGTCCACAGCGCCTTCTGGGAGTTCAAAGTCTGCGTGTCCACGGTTACGACCGCGTCTTCGCCTTCGATGATGTTGCCTTCCTCATCCTTCGGCTGCTCTTCGCGCGTGATGTCCATCACGACCGGGTATTCGACAAAGTCAGAATACTGCTTCACGACCTTGCGCAGCTTCCACTCGTCCAGGTACTCGCCAAAATCAGACGTATCTGCTGGATCGTTGTCTTCGTCGTCGTCAGACTCGATCACGACTTGGTTCTTGAGATGCAGGACAATCTCCGTGCCCGGCTCATCCTTGGTCGCATCATTTACTGTGTAGGAGCCATCTCCGGTCGAGGTCCAGCTCGTTGCGGAGTCCGCAGGCTGATCCGCGCGGCGGGTCACCAGGCTCACTTTATCCGCGACCATGAATGCGGAATAGAAACCAACACCAAACTGCCCGATCATGTCAGGATTTCCGGCAGCGTTCGCAGCCTTCAATTCCTGCAGGAACGCCTTAGTCCCCGAGCTGGCGATCGTGCCAATATTTTTCTCTACTTCCTCGCGGCTCATGCCGATACCGGTGTCGGTAATCGTGAGCGTATGCGCATCCTTGTCTGGACTCAGCTTGATCTGCGCAGTCGCATCGTCGAACAGAATCTCCTTATTAGACAGCGACTCGAAGCGCCGGCGGTCAATCGCGTCAGACGCGTTCGACACCAGTTCGCGCAGAAAAATCTCTTTATTCGAGTACAACGAGTGGATAACCAGCTCCAGCAGTTGCTGGACCTCTGTCTTAAATTTCTTGGTGCTCTTGCCCATGCTAAAATCTCCTTGGAGAACGTTTGCTGAATGAATTGTAGTGAATAGAGTCAAGCTTGGTATGGTCGTTTGTTGCGCGCGCCATTCAACCGCAATTGCACAGGCTTCATGGCAAAACGATCCCGCAAAAAGACCCCTGAGACAGCAAATCTTCCGTTTGGTTTCATCTTGGCTGGGATCCTCCTGGCGACGGCAGCTGTCTACGCGCCCGTGATCGGGTTCGAGTTCGTGAACTACGACGATGACGTCTATGTGGTCGACAATCCCCATCTCCGCGATGGCCTGAGCGCCACCACCGTGCGCTGGGCCTTCACCCAGCTGCATGCCAGCAACTGGCACCCGCTCACCTGGCTGTCACACGCGCTCGACGTCCAGCTCTTCGGCATGCGTCCGGGCGCGCACCACACCGTCAGCCTGCTGCTGCATCTCGCCAATGCCGCCCTGCTGGCGCTGCTCCTGTTGCGCATGACCGGCCGCCGCGGCTACGCCCTCGCCGTCTGTGCTCTCTTCGCCCTGCATCCACTCCGCGTCGAGTCCGTCGCCTGGATCGCCGAGCGCAAAGACGTGCTGTCCACCTTCTTCGGCCTCTTCGCCATGCTCGCCTATTGCCAGGCGTTGCGGAGTTCGCAACGCCGGCGTTGGTTGGCCGCTTCCCTGAGCTGCTTTGCCTGCAGTCTGCTGGCCAAGCCCATGTTCGTCACCCTGCCCTGCCTGCTG
>DMTJ01000395.1:6883-13353 GCA_003477185.1 Lentisphaeria bacterium | reverse complement strand
CGCGCCGAATGAATAACGCCAAGAGAATGCCGAAGAGGACCAAATTGCTGGCCGCCATCAACGCCTGTGACGGAAAGACGGGCACCGAGTTCGAAAAGTCTTCAAGCTTTCCCGTCCACAGCGCCACATAATAGGCACTAGAGCGTACCGGGTATAGCAGCCCCCACTCGCCCGAGCGACCGTGACAACAGCCATTCAGCAGGCAGCCCAAGCGCCCGAAGGCATGCCCAAGGGGAATCGCGACTGCGCAGACGTCTGCCACATGCCAAAATGGCAGATGATGCCTTCGAATCCACCAAATGGCACCGAGTGTCCCGCCGATCAGCCCCCCGTAGAATACCAGCCCACCGCTTCTCAAGTTAAAGATGCTGACCAGATCGCCGGAAAAGTCAGGCCAATGCGTGATCACATAGAGCGTTCGAGCGCCAGCGATGGCGGAGACAGCCAACACAAGAACCATGTTGGCTAGCTTGTCCTGATTTAAATCGCGCCGCGGCCCAAGACGACTCAGGCACTGCGCACCGGCGAATAACCCCACGGCGAAGAACACGCCATACCACATCACCTCAAGCCCCCCAAGCGAGAAAGCAACTGGATCGGACAGCTCAATTGTCATGGCCTGGGGACCTCCGTTACGAAAACCGATACACTACGCTCCGGCGTGTGATCACCAAAGCAACGCCAGCAAGGTCTTGCACGCGCAATGCTTTCTGATATAGTTCCCCATTGTTGTTGTCCCTCCGAGGTTAAGCCAATGAGCCGTCTCCTACTGTTTATCTGTCTCGCCGTCGTTCCACTGTTCGGGGCGATCGACGAAGAATTAAAGACGCAACTCGACGCGGAAACTGGCGAGAAGGTCGACGAAGTCCTTCGCGAGCTAATCAAGCCAGAGAGAATTTGCCGGGAGAACTTCTTTACCTGGCCATTGACGGCAGCCACGAATACGAGAGAAGCCATTTTGAAGGCGGCTCGCCAAAAAGGCCGTGATTTTGCTGACAAGAAGGTCCCGAAGAGCGACGAGTACAAACTGATTACGCAGTCCAGGAAGCTGTTCCCCCTGTACAGGACCGGCCAGCGTGTCACCTTGCACCCGATAGTGGGGCCCAGTCCGCTCGAGGGGACAATTCGCGGGGTCACGGAGCGTATCGTCCGCGTCGGTAACTACGATGTCCGGATTCTGGATCTGCCAGAGAATGAGCAAGCCTTTTTTAACGCGGTGCTTGCGCAGCAGAAGGCCAGCGAGTACGAGGCAAGGAGAGCTAGCGAAATTCGCACGCGTCGTGCGCGCGTCCGGCGGGAGGCCGAGAAGGCCTATCTCAAAAGCATGTATGAAGCCAGTGGCTACGTACAGGTAAACGGAAAGTGGATCCCGATCCAGGAGTATGTCCTTGGCATTATCGAGAAGGCGCGCGAAGACCTTCGCAAGAAATTAGCCCCGCTCGCCGAGATTCAGATCTACCTGCAGAACGGTCTCGAGAAATACAACGGAGACTGGATGTCCCGCGAGGAAGCAGAAGAGCGACGTGCCGGTGAAGGCGGCGGAGACTTTGAGGTTGACGGTGAATCTGCCGAAGGCGAGGATGCCTTTGCTGACGAAGGTGGTGGCGACGCTGAGTTACCTCCTACAGAAGAGGGGCCAGATTGGGATTGAGCATGGAAAACCTACTAGACCCTGAATTGGTGAAAATTCTCGCCTGTCCGGCCTGCGATGAGCGTCCAGCTGTCGAGTATAAGCCGGAAGAATCCAAGCTCGTCTGCACCGCGTGCAGTCGCGAGTATCCGGTTATCGAAGGCATCCCGCGTTTGATTGTCGACGAGGCCGCCAACAGCTGACCCGCGCTCTCTGGCGCTCAAGAGAACCAGACTGCTGGCTTTTTACTGCTCCTTCGCGGGGGCAGCGGGACCAACCCGCGCGCAAACGGTGCCGGAAGCTGGAGTGTGCTGCAAGCTGTGAATGTGGGGGCAGTTACCGTCGGTCTCGGTTGGAGCGTCGCTGTGGAACGTACATCTGCGGGACAGTGGAATTGGGGATATGCGAATAGCCCCTATGCAACAGCAGTGACTCTTTCCCAATCCATCACGGACACCGCGCACATTACTGGGACCTATGCCGGCATGCGCTGGTTCTCGCCGACAACCGATGGCGAGAAGGTTGGCTTCGATAATTTCAAAGTGTCCGCACTTGAGATCTTTGAAAGCTGGGCAACCCAGGCAGATCTCGATCCGTCTACTGGGGCAGGATATTTGATGTGGACTGGAGATATTGCGAGCTTTGAACTGACCACCGAGAGTTGGCCCACCTCATTTGATCATGATCGAGCCCGTTTGCTTCGATCACCACCTCTAGAGGCTTTGCGTCATTGCTCTTTGCCGACAGCACCCCGGTCGCCGACATTGAAGCTGGTACCGTGAACGGCTATCGCCTGCACGTCATTGATCCAAGTGGAAGTCAGACGGACGGTGTCTACCGGGATGATGTGGGAGTCGCCCGTCCTCGCCGCAAGAGCTTTCGGTTTTGACAACTTTCGCGTGCCCCGCCGCCGGCCCTCCGGCACGATCATCCGCTTTCGCTAAGCGCTTGTACGGCGCGGGCCCACAGGCCATTGTCAATCATTGCCCGGTATGGGCATAGTATAGCAGCCCGGGACAAAGCACTGTAGCTGTTCGGAATGTGAAATGTCAGCGTTGTATGGCGTGACATCATCCGCCGTCGCGAACTCTATCGGAGGCGTTCCTACAAGTGCCGCCTTTCAGGGGCGTCAGGCCTCTTTGCGCGAGACCATCCTACAGGCCATCAGCAGCAACACCACCGTGAGTATCGCCAGGTATGAAATTGATACGGGAGAGGGCGCTGCGAAACCCGCAAACCCACTGCGGATGAGCGCGAGGGCGTGCGTCAGCGGATTTATCTGCATGAGGGCATGTAACCAGCCGGGTACCCCCTCAGTCGGAAATGCTGCCCCGGAGAAAATCCAAAGCGGAAACAGGACTACGCTCATGATTGCGTGATAGCCCTGTGAGGAGTCCACACCCCAGGCGATCACAACGCCGAGTACCGTCAGGAAAAAGGATGTCCAGACGAGCATGACAAGCAACCAGAGCGCGCCGCCTGCACTCAGTTCCAGTGACAGAAACGGAGTCCAAACCAACGGCAGCAGCAGCAATGCCTGCGCGGTGCCCATCGTCGTGCCACCTGCAGCCTTGCCCAGGACAATGCCAATGCGCGGGGCCGGTGAGGCCAGAACCCCTTGCAGAAACCCGCTGTTGCGATCGTCAATGATGCTCATTGTCGCAAAGATCGAGGTAAACAGCAGAATCATCAAGACGATGCCAGTGAAGAAGAAATCCATATACGAAAAGCCGTCAACCGGCGATTGGAACGTCGGATTCATCCCAGTACCGATCAATACCCAGAACAGGAGCGGCTGGAGAAACGCGCCAATCAGGCGATTGCGCTGGCGGATGAAGTGCGTGAGTTCGCGCACGCAGAGGACAGCTGTGGTTTGCAGCACATGATTCATGTCACATCTCCCGCGCGAAACGTTTCGCCGGTCAGGCCAAAGTAGACATCGCCCAGGTCGGGGCGTCGCCAGTGATACGAATTCAAGGAACCTGCGAACTCCGCAAGGAGCGCATTAGCCCGCGTATCATCAGCCTTAAGCTCCAAGTGAATCCCATCGTGATCGAGCCGAGCCGGTAGCTGGAACTGTTCCGTAACTTGCTTCAACAGCGCTGCCCCGTCGCTGGCCTTGAGTGTCAGCAGCCGCTTACTCATGCTGCTGCGCAGCGCCTCAGGCGTATCGCTAGCGATTAGCGCGCCGTCACGGAGGATCGCCACTTGTAGACAATGTTCCGCTTCATCGAACGCGTGAGTCGTATAAATGATGGTCATTTGTTCGTCGTTGGAGAGCCGATGAATCTGCTTCCAAAACTGCGCACGCGCGACCGGGTCCAGGCCGCTGGTGGGCTCATCCAGCAACAAAACTTCCGGACGGTGCAGCAGGGCCTTCGCCAGTTCCACCCGACGCTGTAGGCCTCCGGAAAGCGTATCGACCCGGTCATTCTCGCGGTCCGCTAGGTCAAACTCTCCCAGCCGGCGATGAATCCGCGTCTCCAAGTCTGATCGTGAATAGCCCAACAGCATGCCGTGGCACAGCAGGTTCTCATGAACCGTCAGTTTCTTATCCACACTTGGGCTTTGGAAAACCACGCCCAGCTTGCGCCGAATCTCATTCGGTTCCTTCTCCAGCGACAGTCCCGCCACCGAGATCTGGCCCGATTGCGGTTTCAGCAGCGTGGAGAGCAGCCGGAATAACGTCGTCTTGCCGCTCCCATTCGGGCCCAGCAGCGCAAACCTCGTGCCGCTCGGGACAGCAAGCGTGATATCTTTCAGCGCTTCCCGCTGTTTGTAGGCGTACGAGACGCCTTCCAGTTCAATCGCACTCACCATGGATTCTCCGTCAGCAGGCGCATCGGCCGGACGCGCTCCGCGCGCACCAACCCCTGCAGTTCTGCGATTGCTTGTTGCATGTCGTCATTGACGATCAAAAAGTCATAATCTCGCCAGCAGGCCATTTCGTCGCGCGCGCCGTCTAGGCGCCGTGCTATCACCGCATCACTGTCGGTGTTGCGCGCACGCAGCCGCTTCTCCAGTTCCGCCATGGACGGCGGCCCGACAAACACATAAGTCATGAAGGCGCCCCACGGCTCGCTGCTCGCGAGCTTCTTGATCTGTTGTGCGCCCTGCACATCGATATCGAGCAGCAGGTCGCGCCCCGCCATCACCCGCGCTTCCACCTCCGAACGCAGCGTGCCGTAGAAGTTTCCGTGCACGTTTGCGTGCTCCAAGAACTCTTCCGCCGCAAGATGCCGTTCAAACAGTTCGTGATCAACAAAGTGGTAGTCCACGCCATCAACCTCTCCTCCACGCGGAGATCGCGTGGTACAAGAGACCGAAAACTCGAAGGCAAACTCGCCGCCAACCAACGCGTTTTTCAGAGTGGACTTGCCGACTCCGCTAGGGCCGGATAGAATCAGGGCTACGCCCCGCCGGGCAATCTCCATAGAACTACCATTTATTAAAGGCGGCGAGACGCATCCATGCATCCCGGAAAAAACAGCCATAGTAGCAAGCGGCGACCCACACGCAACCACAATCACGCTGCCAGACACGTGAGTACCAGCCAATGACTGCGGAAACAAATAGATGGCCTCACGGGAAAGTCGGAGTCGTCGCGATCGTCGGTCGACCGAATGTAGGCAAGTCTACGTTCTTGAACCAGGCTCTCGGCTACCACCTGACTGCCGTCACCAATAGGCCGCAGACCACGCGGAAACATTGGCGAGGCTTTCTCTCGACCGACGACGGCCAGATTATCTTTGTCGACACGCCCGGCATTCACAAGGAACAGGACGAACTCGGCAAGTCCATGTTATTTAGCGTGCACGGGGCGATGAAAGACGCCGACGCCGTCCTTTGCATCTGCGACCCCACGCGTAATCCGGGCCGCGAGGACAATCTGGTCATCGAGAGGACCGCCAAGTCTAAAGTGCCGGTGCTGTTGGTCATGAACAAGGCCGATGTGGCCGATGCCGAACAGCAGGAGGCCAGTCGCGCTGCCTACAGAGCTGGTCTCCCGGATCTCCGTGGGGAGTATCTAGTCTCTGCCAAGACCGGCGACGGTGTGCCCGAGCTTTTACAGGCTACCCGCGATCTGCTGCCCGAGGGGCCGTTCCTCTTCCCTGCGGACGAGCTATCAGATTCCTACGAGCGCGACATCGGCGCTGAGCTGATTCGTGAGGCCGCGATGGAGTTGCTGTACGATGAAGTGCCCCATTGCCTAGCCGTTCAGATTGACGAGTGGAAGGAGACCGAGAAGGGCCCCAACATCATGGCTACGCTGCTCGTAGAAACAGAATCGCAGAAGGCCATCGTGATCGGCAAGCAGGGAAGCGTGATCAGTAAGATTCGCAAGAATGCCCAAGCCCGGCTCAAGGATAACGTCGAAGGCACGCCACGCCTGGCTCTGTACGTGAAGGTCTCACCAAGCTGGAGAAATCGCCGGACCACCCTGCGTGAGCTTGGTCTGAGTTAAGAGCGGCGGGGTGGTGGCGGAGCGGCCCTCCCGCTCGCGCTAGTCGCGATAGTTGAACCGAAACCAGCGGTTTTGGGAAACAGTGTCGTCGAGCGAGCGACTAAACTCCCGGATGCCATCCTCGGTGATCACCTGCACGCGCACGGCTCCGAGCCGGTAGTGCGTGGTCTGGTAGTAGACCGCGACTGTGATTCCCGGCTCCACCTGCAGCACCAGATCTGCGAACACACAACGGCCCAGCTGTTGCCGCCGAAAGGCGTAGGTGGGCCCTGCGATCTTATCGCGCCGCGTGGCTGGTTCCCAGCGGGTGTTGTGCGTCCAGGCTGCGGTGTGCAATTCCTTCAGCTCCCGCGAATCACGCGCCAGTACATGCAT
>DMTJ01000395.1:0-6736 GCA_003477185.1 Lentisphaeria bacterium | reverse complement strand
GCCGGCGTTGATCACGATCGGGTTGCTCCCATGATTGCGCTCGAGCACGACCACCGGGATCGAGCTGTAGCGCGGTACAAACACAGTAAGCTGCCCAGGCGGCCGAATGGTGAATGTCACGATGACACACCCGACCAGACTGAACAATAGCGCTCGCCGGCCGAGCGAGCAGGTTGCAAACAAGGCGACCGCCAAGCAGAGGTAGAAGGCCACGACCTGCGCGGGCTGCGGTTGCGCGACGCCCCAGCTCCCGCCCAGATAGCGCGACAGCTCAGCACAGCCCCCAAGAATCTCGAGAACCCCGTCTATCGACCAGGAGAGGGCCGCCTCTGCCCACGCCAGATCACACAGGGCCACATTCAACAGCACTGCCACCATCAGCACCCATGCCAGCGTACCCGCAGCTAGATTAGTCAGCAACGACCCTGGGATCAACAAGTAATTGTAGTAGGCGGTGAGGCCGATGCTGCCGAGCCATGCCGCAGTCACGCCGATCGTCCCTTGAATCACCACCTTTCTGCCGGTCGCGCTCCACCAGGTGCGGCGGCGGTGTCGTGGTGGAATCAAGGCGTTGCGAACTCCGCAACTCCGCACGAATACCTCGCCTGCGTTCCAGCCTCGAATCAGGCACAGCACCACGCAGAACGAGAACTGAAACCCAGATTGAAACAGTTGAAAGGGAGACCAGAGCAGGATCATCAGCGCGGCGGCAAACAGCGAGTTCACCGCGGTGACCGGCCGGTCCCTGGCGCGGCCCAGTGACCAGATCGTGAGCATTGCCCAGGCGCGGACCGCGCTGGCGGGCGCGCCACACGCACACACGTAGGCAAACAACAACACCGGGGCCAGCCAGTAGCGCCATCTGAACGGGCAACGCACAGCCGCCAGCACCAGCAGCAATAGGCCAAAAAGAATACCGACATGCAGCCCAGAAATAGCAAACAGATGGATCATACCGGAATCGATGTAGCTTTCCTTGGTCTTTGGATCCATGCCCTGGCGGAAGCCGAGTGTCATCGCCGCGACCGCGGCCTGATTCTCGGGCGAAACGCCACGCACTGCGCGTCCGAGGAGTCGCTCGCGGGTGGACAGCAGGAGCACGGGAATTCGCCGCCAGCCCACCGGGCTCTCGACGAGGGTGGCGAACTCGCTCAGATAGAACACATGGCGAATGCCCTGCGTGCGCAGATACTGCTGATAGTCGAATAAGCCTGGGAGGTCTGCGGGTAGTGGTTCTCTCAGCGTCCCCACCGTGACGATGCTCTGGCCGTAGTGCACGCCCTCGGGACGCTCGTTGAGCGCCACTCGCCCGGAGCACGGGCGCCATTCGCTGGCGTTGTCCGCGCGCAGCGCCGTAATCTCGACTTCGATCTGGCGCTTATCTTCCAACGCGCGCAGCTCATCGGTGCGCAGCAGGCGGTCTGCCACGACCACGGCTTGCAGTTGCACGTGCGCTTGGTCGCCAGCTGGCAGCAGCCGGAGATAGCTGCTGGAGTCTACCCGTGTATGCCAAAAGCCGAGCCCTGCGCCCAGAGCCAGCCATACCAGTAATTGCACAGGCGCGCTGACTCGCCTTTCCGCGCGCAGCGCGCCGATGGCGAGCAGGAGTACCGCAGTGCACCAAATCACCACGCTTGTCGTCGTGATGGTCGTGTACAAATGCGTTGCCGTGGTACTCAGAATCCCGAGGGCGAGCGTGACCACTGCCGGGAGTGCCGGCACAGTCCGGCAGCAGTGGCCGCCAGGACAAGGGATCAGACGCTCAATCACGCTATTGCGCCGGCTCTCCGACGCGGAACGCGCAGACCTGCTCGATAATTCCCATGCAGGAAATCGTAGATGTCTTTCCAGCGGCATCCCGGTGGAAGATCGTAGCCCCGTCCGAATAGATGACGGTGTCGTCGTCCGCCAGGTCGAAGGAGACCACCGCAGAAGCGATGACTTCATCCTCGCTAGTGCTGTTGTGGCGCATCAGCTGCCAGTTCTCGGGGACGATCCCGTCCTCGCTTTTCGAGCCGTTGGCTCGCTGGTTCCCCACCTCGATCATTCTGCCCCACAGCATCATCCGCGTCGCATCGATGCCATCTGCGGTGTTCTTGTTGCGGGACGTGAGCGGTTTGCCTGCGAAGATCATCGACATGAAATTGAAGAAGCCGAAGAACGTGCGCAGCAGGCGGAATGGAAAGAGCAAGATATCCTTGAGAATTGCGATCGGCCCGTAGTTATTGTCGCGCAGCAGCTCATACGGCCGGCGGATGTAGTACAGAGTCCCGGAATGGTCGTATTTCGGCGACAGAAAATCAGAAGCTTCATCTTCGAGAATCGTCGTGACTGTCCGGCTCTCAAGATCGATCTGCTCCAACGAGTACGGGCCCAGCCCACCAAAATTTCCGTCCGCATCCCGGCCGATCCCCGCAGACTGGTAAACCAACACTTGGGATTGTTCCGGATGCCAGCATGGCGCCTGATCCATGGTGTCGCCTTCGGTCACGGTTACGAAGCGCGTCTGCTTCGGCTCCTGAATGGCAATGCCCGCAGTATGGTCGCCTGCGGAAAGCAGCGAGCAGGCGATCTGGTTGGTCGCCGAATTGCGGCTCAGGCTGGTGGCCATGAAATCAGTGCGGTGAAGCAGCCGCTTCTCCTGATTCTCCAAGAGGTCGTATTGAAAGAGGCCGCCGACCGGGCCTGAAAGCAGCGAATAAAGCACCGCACTCCCGCCCCCGCCGGTCACGCTCATCATTCGCACAGCCTGGCCAGTGGGGGCAGGGCTGTTGCTGCCCCAGACCGCGCCACCGAACGGGCCACCGCCGCCACCGTCCTGTTTCCAGCTCTGGCGTTCATACGACTCGCGCTCGCGCTTATTGGCTTCGAGTGCGAAGGTACTTTCGATTTCTTCGGGTTTGGTAGAGTCAGACGAAGCGAGAAACAGCTTTCCGTTTGAGAGGTACAGAACTCGCAGTTCGCCTGACTCCATAGTCTGCCGCTATTCCTTTGCGGAGTCCGCAGCTGGAGGCGGCGGGGCCGGAGGCGTCAGTGGGGTGGCGGGCTTTGGCGGTGCCACCGGTGAAGGCACTGGGGTAGCGCCCGGAATCAGCAGCGGCGTCGGTGGCAACTGCGGGGGCGCAGTGTCCTGTGGGAGCGTTGGCAACGAAGGCATCTCAGCCCCAGCGTCTTCGGCAGCTTCCGGCTCCTTCAGCAGGTCATTTACGCTGTAGAGAAAGTCATCCACAGTCGAGTGCCCGATGAGAAAAACCCAGCCGACAAAGCGCTGGGTCTCGTCGCGAAGCTTGTCCTTGGCTTCCTTGACCGCATCATTGTGTGCATCAAGCGCCGCCTTATCGGTCTGAGCAGCTTGAGCCTTGTCTTCAGGCGTTGCATCCTCAGCCACTACTGTGGGCTGCGGCGCAGCGGGCTCCTGATACTCAATAGCGACCTTGACCGGGACTTTGGCATCGGAGAGGGTGCCAAACGAGAGCAGGTAGGTGAAGCCGTCGAACGTCTCCAGCTCGAAAGAGCGACCGCCCTCGAGGCCGTACTCGCTCTCGTCGCCGCCCTTGGCGAGCGGGATGCTTTCGAATCGTGGATAATTCAGCGCCCAGTCGATACTGCTGACCTTGCTGGTATCGACTTCGCGCCCGTCGGGAACGTTGGCCAGTGCAAGGCTGTCGCTTTCTTGGGCACGTGAGACTGCCCACAGCACTTTGTCGCCTTGCTTGGCAGTGCCGCGCTTTGGCTTCTTCACTTTAACGAAGTCAGTGTTTACCCAGCTTGTGACATCAGGCTTGATCGGCGCGAATGTCTCGGAGACCACGGCTACCGTCTTGGTCGCGGGATTCAGGATGTAACGCCCGTCAGGCCAGCCGCCGGCACCACCGCCAAACTGACCGCCACCGCCGCCGCCCTGCTTCTTGTGCTCCTTGCCAATGCGCAAGCTCGCCACTTTGGTGCTGCCCTTGAAGAAGGTCACGTCTGTGCCCGCGCCCTTCTCGCTACCAGGAGCAGCCAGTTCAAGTCGGTGATAGAAGGACTCGCCGACCGTCTGTGTGTGCTTCAATTCCAGCTCATAGACCGCTTTCAGGAAGCGGCCGATTTGCTCGCCTTTGGCAAAGTATCCGAAGTTCTCTTGGACCTGCCAGGAATCCTCAGGCTTTACCAGAGTCACTTCGCTTTCACCAGTGATCACGATCTTGTCGACTTCGCCAATCGGGAAGTCAGGGTAGACCGTCTCGCCACGTTTTGCTGTGGTTTCGGACCAGGCTTTGTCGCTCTTGCTGCGCTGGCTGACGCTCACGGCGATCAACACGACGCAAACGACGGCAAGAAGTATTACGGTTTTCGAATTCATCGTATTGCCATCCTCCGGCTGCGTATGAATGCTACAATAAGTCCTAGCAGCGCGACCACAACCGGCACGCCAAGTATGTTCAGCCAGGTCAGTGAAGTCTGCTTTGCGGTGATCGCAGCGCGCAGGTCCTTGCGGACATGGCGTAGCTCTTTCTTGGCCTCAGCCTGCTTCTCACGAATCTTCGTGATCTGCTCCTTCTGAGCCTCGGTTACCACCAGACCCTTCTTGGGATCGAACTTGATACCTTCTTCGTTGATCTGCTTCTGCAGCTTGTCGATCTGGTCCTGAATACCCTTGAACTTGGATTGAAAAGCAGCCTCCGCTTCCGCTTCCAACTTTTCAATCTCAGTCAGTGGCCGAGCCGTGACGCCACGGGAACGAATGCCAATGAGGCTGCTGTCACCGCCCATCTGCTCGACCGCATTCTGGATCAGCGAGACGTTCTCCGCGGTCTGCTGCAGTTGGGCCCGTCCAAACATGTCGCGCGCTTCCTGTGTCCAAGAGCTATGATGGACAAAGTCGGCGTCGGCAATTACCAAAACCGACGTGTCGGTCTCGCCCTTGGCAACGTGGCCTGAGTCTACCTTGGCATCTTCGCTCGCGTCATCGGCGTCGTTGGTGTCGACCTCGTCGCTTGCCGGCGGACCGTCAGGGAAGGCAGACATGAATTTGCCGCTTAGACTGACTGCCAACGCCAGGGGTTCGTCGCCTTCGACCTGTTGCGAAAGCCGACCCTGCGAGCCGCGAATCTCGTCCATCGTGAATGAATCCGAGTTGGGAGAGGTGTGAATCAACACGGTCTTGGTCAGGCCATCCGCGCCGTCGCCCTTCAGCACGCCAGCCATCAGGAAGTTGACGCGATCGAGCGAACTGGTCAGGATCTCGTCGCGATTGAACGGTCCATCGCCAGCCATCAGCATGATCTCGGGGCGCTTCTGGCCCTGATTCTTCCAGGCGTAGGTGTTGTCCGCGGCAATCTGCTTCGGATCATACTCCAGCCCCCAGGTCTTCAGCAAGGCTTCCAAGTTCGACGATGGATTGTGTTGGTACATTGCCATGGGATTGCTCTGGTCCACCTCTTCCGCCGTCATGTACGGGTCGACGAGGACAATCGCTTTGCCACCGGTGACCACGAATTGGTCAATCGCGTATTGCGTGGACTCGCTCAGGTCCTTCGGATGAATCACGACTAGGACGTTCACGTCCTCGGGGATCTCCGTCACGTCCGTCGCAACCTCCTCCACCGCGTAATCCTTCTTGAGGAAGGTCACCAGATACCACGGCTCGGAACCACCAGCTGGCGGCATCATCGGATTTGCCTGCGGCGGTGTCGAGCCCATGACTGGCAGCGAGGACATGATCCCCACTTTCAGCTGCTCTGGGTTGGTCACACGATAGATCATCCGGGTGAGATCATACTCCAGCTTGTCCTTCAGCTGCGGGTTGAGATAGGAAATCGCTTCCTTCTCGCCTAGGCATTCTACGGCCACACCCAGATAAACGTTGGTAAACGCATCGATCGGTTGGCCATTGACGCCATCCATCGCTGCCGCTTCCTCGGCGGGTGTATCCGGCTCAGGGTCCAGTTTCTCCAGCTGAATGAATTTCGATGCCAGTTCATATTCGGTCAGCAGGTCTTCAACCTCTTCCGAATAGGCCTTCAGAAACATCGGCATTTCATTGCGACTACGCGTGGCGTAGAAGCGGATCGTGATCGGGGCTTCCAACTTGTCCAGCATCTCGTGAGTGCCGTCCGACAGCGTGTAAAGCTGATCCTCGGTCAGATCCCAGCGCACATTGGTGCGCGCCGAAATCAGGTTCACGGCCAAGGCGATCCCGGCCAGAATGGCGACTCCAATGATCGAAGTCAGGTAGGCCGAAAATGATTTATTTTTAACGCTCATAATATTCTCCTCAAGCCCGACGTGTTTTGAGCACAACGTCAGTGGCAAACAGACAGAACGCGATCAGCGAGAACGCGTAAATCACCGCGTCCAACGAGATCACACCCCGTTGCAGGCCCTGATAATGTGGCATGATGCTAAACGAAGCCACGGCATCCACAATCCAGGTAGGTGCCCAGCTGAACATGTTCGTCACCGGCGGCCAGCCGCACAGAATCACCAGCAGGCAAATCACTACCGAGACGATGAAGGCCACCACCTGATTCTTCGTCAATGCCGACGTTAGCGTCGAGATTGACAGAAAAACCAATGCGGTCAGAAAGCTCCCGACATAGCCGCAGAACACTGCGCCATTGTCAGGCGAACCAAGACTGTTCACCGTGAGCACCAGCGGCAAGGTTCCGACCAGCGCCAGCCCCAGAAAGATGGCTCCAGCGATAAACTTGCCCACTACCGCCTGCGTGGTCGTGGTCGACAACGTAAATAG
>DMTJ01000123.1 GCA_003477185.1 Lentisphaeria bacterium | reverse complement strand
GCGGAGGCCAAGATGGGCAAGCCGTTTTTTCTCTACCTGCCATTGCCGGCTCCGCATACGCCGATCGTCCCCCTACCACCATTTAAGGGGGCCAGCGGCATCAATCCCTATGCCGACTTTGTGATGCAGACGGACCACCACATGGGCCAGCTGTTGGCCGCGCTGAAGGAAGCGGGCGTTGACGACAACACACTGGTGATTTTTACCAGCGACAACGGGTGTTCTCCAGAGGGGAAATTCGCTATACTCAAGGAGAAGGGGCACGATCCGAGCGCCGGCTATCGTGGGCATAAGGCAGACATCTACGAAGGCGGCCATCGTGTGCCCTTCGTCGTGCGCTGGCCGCAGGGAATTAAGGCCGGCCAGAAGACGTCAGCGTTGGCTTGTCTCACCGACATCTATAGCACGCTCGAAGACATCGCGGACCAGCCACGCAAGCCAAGCGGCGGCGAAGACGGCTTTAGTCTCTTACCTGTTTTCAAGGGAGCTGCAACATCCGGCCGCGAGACCTTGATCAGCCACTCCATCAGTGGTTGCTTCTCGATTCGCCATGGCCAGTGGAAGTTGTGTTTGTCCGCCGGCAGCGGTGGCTGGAGCGCACCGGGCGAGAAAGACGCTAAGGCAAAGGGGCTACCGCCGCTGCAGCTCTTTGATTTGGGCACCGAAAAGAGCGAAAGGACCAACCTCGCCGCAACCAATCCTGAGCGCGTAAGCGAGATGGTCCGACTGCTCGACAAGGAGGTCAAGAACGGCCGCTGCACACCGGGCGACACCGTCAAGAACGACCGCGACGTGACCTTTCTGCCCAAGGGCGTGTCGCTGCCGTAGGTGTAAGCAGCTCCGGGGCCGGACCAGCCTTGATCACGCTTTCGCCCTGGTTCCTTGATTACACCTCCCGATCCGCGCAATGCCGACGCATTGGGGAAAAAGAAATTTCCCACAAGGCAGTGAATTCCTCTACTAGGAGATTGTTATGAAATCACTTTTGGCTATCGCTCTCTGCATGGTGCAGCTGACTCTGCTGGCGGCAGAGTCGCCGCCGCGCAACTTCGTCTTCATACTCGCCGATGATCTCGGCATCAACGACATGGGCGTCGAAGGCAGTACCTTCCATGAGACACCGCATATTGACCGGCTAGCCAAGAATGCCGCTCGTTTCAGCAATGGCTACTCCACCTGTCAGGTCTGCAGTCCTTCGCGCGCCAGCATCATGCTCGGCACCTACCCGGCGCGCAACGGCATTACCGATTGGATTGGCGCCGCCACCGGCGAGCGTTGGAAGCGCAATGATCGTGTATTGCCTGCGGCCAACGGCACCAGGCTTCCGGCCGAAGCCATCACCATGGCTGAAGCGCTGAAAGTCGGTGGTTACAGGACCTTCTTTGCCGGCAAATGGCATTTGGGCGGCAAAGGTTCCTTTCCCGAGGACAATGGTTTCGATGTCAATATCGGCGGTCATCATCGCGGGTCCCCACCAGGTGGCTATTTTTCGCCTTACAATAATCCCAAAATGAAGGATGGCCCCGTCGGCGAATGCCTGCCGATACGCCTGGCCGAGGAAACGGCGTCCTTCCTCGAAAACAACGGCGACACACCATTCTTTGCCATGCTCTCTTTCTACTCTGTACATGGTCCCATTCAGACCAAGAAAAAATTGTGGGAGAAGTACTGTGCCAAGGCTAAGGCGGCCGGGCTCACTCCCGATCGCTTCAAATTTGATCGCACCAAAGCGGTTCGTCAGGTGCAGGACAACCCCGTCTACGCCGGCATGATGGAATCCATGGACGATGCCGTCGGCATCGTCTTGAACAAGCTGAAGGAACTTGGGCTCGACAAGAATACCGTGATCATCTTCACCTCCGATAACGGCGGTGTTTCCTCGGGCGATGCCTTTGCGACATCCTGTCGGCCGCTGCGCGGGGGCAAGGGACGTCAGTGGGAAGGCGGTATTCGCCAGCCGTATTACATATCCGTTCCCGGTCTCGCTGATGACGGATGCTTCATTGCAACGCCAGTGACCGGCACCGACTTCTACCCCACCATTCTCGACCTAGCGGGATTGCCCTTGCGTCCCGAAGAGCATGTCGATGGCGTCAGCCTACTACCGTTGCTTCAGGGCAAAGCAATCAAGGAGCGCGATCTGTTTTGGCATTATCCGCATTATGGCAATCAGGGGGGCGAGCCCTGCGCCATCATTCGTTCCGGTGACTGGAAGCTGATTCACTACTTCGAAGACCGCCACAACGAGCTCTATCAGATAAGCGACGACCTCTCGGAGCAGCGGGATCTAAGTGCGCAAAAGCCAGAAGTGACGGCAACGCTTGCCACCAAGCTACAGGCCTGGCTCAAGCAAACAGGGGCGCTCATTCCTCAACAGGATGCCCGCTTCAATGCAGTTAAAAAGAAAACTCAGTTGGAAGCCGCCCGCGGTAGCCAGCTTCAGGGCCTGGAGAAAACCCATGAGCGCTACCTCGCCCCCGACTATCAATCCCCCAGCCGCGGCAACGGCTTCATTTCCGGCCGGGACTGATCGAATGCGCAGCCTTGATGACGCTTTGCTCCAGCTCCAGTAGGGCTGGCTCTGTGTTGCCTTCGCTATTCGGCGTTGTCTGAAACGTGCACGAATTCGCCGTATCGGCCAACGACGTATATTGCTGAATGAGGGTTGTCGTACTCGCCATCAGAACGATAGGAAAGCTTGTGAGAATGAAAAGGAATGGGCCCAGTAATCTGCATTTGGGCACGCCATCTTTCCCCGTCTGGCCAGAGCGTGTACGAGAATTCTGGATGGCAGCCCGCACCCGTTTGGATAATCACCTCGCCTCGCTCCGACACGATGGCTTGCAGGTTGACCGGAAAATGCCCGCGGCTTTCCCGGTATTCACGAATTGCGGCGACCAAGACTTCGCCATTCTCTGCAATTGCCGGAAATGCCTGCCTTCTGGCGGTGCCGATCGCAGCCAAGCGAACGACCAGAACAAGAATCGCGAAGAGAACGCATGGCCCAATTGGCAGTCCCTTTTCTGCCGGCTGATCTCATAATAAGGCTTGCGACAACCACTGCTACGGCCAGCAAAAAGCTAAAGCCAAGTACCAGGTCAACCGCAAGTCCCGCAAAGGAAAAGGTGAAATCCCCAGACCAGATGTATTGCCAATTACAGAGCTGGCCAGCTAATGGGAGGACGAGCGACAGAGTGACGGCGGCTGCGTAGAATTGCGCAACTCGAAAACCAGTGTTGGTGGGATAAAGAGCCGTCCTTCGCAGTGGAATCTGCTATTCATTGCCTACGCCCTTATCCCGATTATGCTGTGTCCATCAGCCTTCATCAGTGGTTGGCATCGAAATCGGGAGCGCTATCGAGAGGCGCAGCCCAGCCCTATTTCAGCGCCGCAAAAGAATTTGGCAGACCGCCGCAGGCAGAGCCAGGCCTACTGGAGCTGGAGCGAAGCGTCAAAAAAGGCAGGCAGAAAAATGAAAGGCAGGCCATCCCATATGGATAGAGCCGAACCAACTGGATTCGGAGCGCAGCGTCAAACATCCTACTACGGCACCCCACAGTTTAATTTTTCTGCCTCATAATCTTTCTGCCCCTTGTGGTCAGTAATTGATTATTGGCGGTTCTCAGCGGCCCCCTGGCGATCGCGCCAGTTCTCCGGATTGCGGGCCGCGTGTAGGACCCCCAGGATGAGCACTTCGTCATCACGTGGGTCGTAGAGTATGAAATAGGGGAAACGATTTATGTTGCACCGGCGGGCCCGAGACGAGATACGGGGCTAGGCTGTTGGGAATTGGTCGATCCGCCGAGCGCCCCGCTTAACTTCCTCAGCGAATTCGTGACCGAGGCCCTCTCGCTGCTCGTTGTAGTAGACGATGGCCTCTGCGAACTCTTCCTCGGCAACCGCCAGAAAGCGAATCATCAGC
>DMTJ01000495.1 GCA_003477185.1 Lentisphaeria bacterium | reverse complement strand
CCCGCATACGGGCAGAGGCCGCGAACCAGTATCAGGCGCCCTTGGACCTATTCGAGCCGCACGCGGAAGCGCATAAAAATCTCGGGACATATCACCTGAGGGTCAAGAACTATGAGAAAGCCATCCACCACCTCGGGCGTGCCGTAGAGATCAGAGCGGAGAAGGGCCAGTTTTTCCCGGCAGCTCTCAGTAATTTGGGGGTCTGCTACATTCAGAACGAGAATCCGGCTGAAGCCGCCAAGTGTTTCGAGATCGCGGTCAAAAACGACCCGTACCTGATGGATTATCGGATTAATCTGGCGCTGGCGTATCTGCAAATGGGCGGGCGTGTCGCAGCTGCAGTGACCCAGTTTAAGGAGACGATGCGTTTGGCTGGAAACGACAAGCAGGCGTTGGCAATTGGGAATCGACTCCGCGAGAAAAAACATTTCGCGGAGGCTATAGAGTTTTACCAACTCGCCGTGCAGGCCACCCCCAGTCCAAACGAGGAACAGACGGCCCGCTTTTCAAATGCGCAGTGCCTGCTCGCCCTGGGGCGTCTGGCCGAGGCCAAGGTGGAAATGGATCGAGCCTATACAATTCAGCCCAACGAGCATGCGCAGAAGTTTCACTTTAGCTTGTTGAGGGCCTACGAGACCGCGATGAAGCGCAAGCAGGTCCTGCAGTGAAGCAATTTCTCACTGACCTCAGAGATCTAGGGCGCGTCAAGGTGCCCAGCAGCTTGCATTCCTTGGAGGCAGATCTGGACGCGTCAACGCTAGAGCCCTTGCTGCGCGAGATTCACGACAAGTGGGCACTGCGCGAGCTGATCAAAGCCGACCCCATGCCAGAGCTTGATGTCTGGGTGATGGCGGATGCGGCGAGGCTGCTCTACCGCCTCTGTCAGTTTGTGGTCTGTCGGGAGGCTGACGCAGCGTGTATTCAGCGGGCGATCGAAGAGTTGCCGCTCCCCGGCGAGACCGCCAACGATATCTACTCCGTGGACGTCATGCTACGCTACCTGCCCGATCTTGCGAAGATCGCAAAGCGCGTGGCGATGGGAGACCCGCTGAACGATGCGCTGACAGAGCTGGGCAAGGCCTGGCCGCTGAGCTCTGTCGGGATGCCCAGTGTCGGCGCGGTGCAGCCAGAGGCTATGATCTTGGACTCGCCCGTTCTTAAGGCGCTTTATGTCGACCGTATCCTAGCGACCAATGACGTCCGGCGCGTGCTGAAGGGGCCTATTTATGACGCGGTGAAGGCAGCAATCGGGGGTTTTCCCCAGCTTGCACCCAAGATCGCCCGATATGTAAAGGCGACACCAGCTTCAAGGCTTGGCAGGTAGCCGTTCACGCATGAGGCTCCTGACTGGCACCGTGCTTGTCGCCCTGGCAGCTTGCCAACTGGTTTCCTGTACCCAGAGGGACACGGTTGTGCTTCAGGCTGCGAGTGTGACGTCTTGGCGGTTGCCGACAGAGGGAGCCAGTCAGCCCGCCCCCCGCGGCATCGCTATGTCCGCGAACAGCAGCGAGGCCTATGTCCTAGATACCGCGGGCCGCATCACCGTTCTGGACCGAGACGGGGCCGTGCTGCGTCAGTGGCGTATGCCTGAGAGCATCGTGGGCAGGCCGGAGAATCTGGCTGTTCTGGCTAACGGAAACATCGTGGTACCAGATACGCATTACCATCGCATGGTGATCTTTACGAATACTGGCGAGATCGTCCGCATTTTCGGTTCAAAGGGCACGGCTGACGGGCAATTCA
The DNA here is from genome assembly GCA_003477185.1 of Lentisphaeria bacterium. Classification (GTDB taxonomy): domain Bacteria; phylum Verrucomicrobiota; class Lentisphaeria; order JABSQK01; family UBA12247; genus UBA12247. The sequence continues at coordinate 3,327 of DMTJ01000495.1, read as the reverse complement.
TCTACCCGGTAGCCGTCTGCGAGCACCCGAACGGCGACTTGTTTGTCTGCGAGTACGGGTCCAATGATCGCGTGCAGCGGTTCTCTGCGGATGGCGAGTATCGCTCGCAGTTTGGCGCCTTCGGCACCGAGCCCGGCGAGTTCCAACGCCCGTCCGGCATCGAGTGGCAAGACGGAAAACTGTACGTATCCGACGCGGCGAACCATCAGCTTCAGGTCTTCAGCGAGGACGGTGAGCATCTGCTCAGCGTGGGCAAAGGCAAGATGCAGTTCCCCTATGACCTAGTGCTCGCTGAAGAGGGAATGCTGATCGCCGAATGGGGCGACGGGCGCATTTCCCGCTGGGGTTTTGACGGCTCCTTCCACGGAGCGTGGGGGACCCCAGGGCGTAATCACGGGCAGTTGTCGACGCCATGGGGGCTGGCAAGCGACGGAAATCGCGTGCTGATCGCCGACACAGGAAATCGTAGAATTGTGGTGGTCACATGGCCTATCGATGGCTAAGACTGATCGTTCCTGAACCGCGTCGGCCGATTACCGGGCGAGATGCAGCGCCGCTCATCGTGTTTGTTGCGGTGTTCGTACTCGCGATTGGCGCTCTCATGTATACCCGCGCTGTTCTGTTTGGCCGACCGGCTGCGTTTGCTCTGTCCGCCAGTCTGATCTGGTTCTGGTGGCTTCATGTGACTGGCTTTCACGGTCTTTCTGGCCTGCGCAACGTGAGTGCACAACTCGCACGCTATGCCCTGATTGCAGTGCTGATCACCGTACTTGCCGAGCCGCGCTCGGTACGAGAGAACGTTGACCTGTCAGTTGTGTATGTCCTCGACGTGTCAGACTCGGTGGGGAAGATTGCGACAACCGAGGGCTTGAAATACATCTTGGCCACAGCGAACGACCGTCCGGACGGAGACCGAGCCGGACTGGTCATTCTTGGTGGCGACGCCGCCGTCGAATTACCGCCTACCGAGTCGTTTCCATTCGAGGCAATCAATGTACAGGTGCCCCGCGACGACACCAACATCGGCAAGGCGCTGGCTCTCTCTGCGGCGTTGGTCCCCCTCGACACCCCGGGACGCATCGTGCTGATCAGCGATGGCGTCTCTCCCAGTGGAGACACGACCGGTGTTTTAGACGAATGCAAAGCGCGTGATTTGCCCGTAGACGTGCTGCCCGTGCAGTATGACATCACGGAGGAGGTCTGGATCGAGCGGCTGGGGCTGCCGGTCAACGTCAAACGAGGCGAGACCTACCAGGCGTCAGTACTGCTGAGCAGCCTGACTGCCGGCGGCGGCCAACTCGTACTCTTCGAGAACGACGAGGAAATCGCGCGCGAGGCTGTCACCTATTCCGCTGGCAAAAACCGGTTTACCCTGCCGATCTACCTGCGCTCCCCCGGTTATTACACCTATCGCGCGGAGATCATTCCCGCTCCCGGACGGGATACCCGGCGCGAGAATAACATCGGAATTAACTACATCTATCTCAAGGGGCAGCGTCGGATTCTCCTGGTCACCGACCCGCTCGCCGCAGATGACGCAGACTACCGCTATCTGGCCCAGGCGTTGGCCGCAGCCGAGGCAGAGGTGCAGCCCATGACATCGTTTGAGATGCCATACAGTGCTTTGGAGCTGATGCCGTACGATTGCATCGTACTCTGTAACGTCGCTGCAGACTCATTCGATTATCCGCAGTTGCAGGCGATTCAGCAGGCAGTCTTTCGGCAAGGCCAGGGCTTGCTGATGATCGGCGGCGAGAACAGCTTCGGACCTGGTGGCTACCGGCAGACGCCAGTCGAAACTGCCTTGCCGGTGACAATGGACATCACCATGCGCCGGGTCATGCCCAAAGCGGCACTTGCCATCGTCCTGCACACCTGCGAATTCCCCAATGGCAACACCTGGGGCAAGAACATTACCAAGGCCGCAATCCGGGTGCTTGGGGAGCGCGACGAGGCATGCGTGCTGGCCTACAGCTATCAGGGCGGCGTCAAGTTTGTCTGCGAACTCACGCCGATCTCCGAATACGACGAGATGGCCCGTAAGATTAGCGCTGCGCAGATCGGCGATATGCCATCTTTCTCGCCGACCATGGAGATGGGGCTCAAGGCGCTGAGCGACTCGGATGCCGCCGCGCGGCATATGATCGTGATTTCCGATGGCGATCCCCAGCCACCGGCCCCCAGCGTTCTGGATCAGTTCGTGACCGAGAAAATCAGCGTCAGCACGGTGTCTATCTTTCCCCACGGGAATGTGGAAGTGAGCATTATGCAGGCCATCGCTGCGGCGACCGGTGGGCGCTATTACTTCCCGCAGGATCCGAACCAGCTCCCCTCCATCTTCATCAAGGAAGCCAAGACACTGCGTCGCAATCTGATCCAGAACAAGACCTTCTACCCGACCATGAACGCGTATTCAGCGATCATGAAGGGGATCACCGAGGTCTCGCCGCTCCACGGGTACACACTAACCACGCCGAAGGATCGCGCGGTGACCATCTTGCGGGGGCCAGACAAAGAAGCGCTGGATCCGGTATTGGCTGTCTGGCAGCACGGTCTCGGGCGCACGGCCGCATTCACCTCCGACCTCACGGCACGCTGGGGCCGCGACTGGGTTGCCTCGGCTAACCATGACCAATTCGTGAAGCAGCTGTTCGAAGATATCAGCCGTGTCGAGAAGGACTCTCATCTCACGGTCCAGTCCTGGGCTTCCGGGCCCAGGGGTAAGTTGGTGGTTCAGGATTCCCATCCAGACGGCGGCTTTCTTGAGTTGACGGCATCTGTACTCGGTCCCAACGGCGCCGACGTCAATGTAGACCTGCGCCAGACCGCCCCGGGACGCTACGAGGCAGAGTATCCACTATCCGGTGTAGGCCACTATCATCTGCTCGTGACTGGCAGCGCGGGCGAGCGCGCCGAGATGGCTACTGCTAGCCTGATCATTCCTTACTCCGCCGAGTACCTGCGGTTTCGCGGCGATCTCCCACACCTGCAGCGCATTGCCGACCGTACCGGCGGCCGCATCCTGCTAGGCGATGAATCCGCTGCCGACATCTTCCCTGCGACTCGCGAAGTCAGGCGTAGTACGCAGCTGATCATCGACTGGTTTCTGATTGCGCTAAGCGGTCTGTTGCTCGCTGATGTCGCCATCCGACGCGTGCAGATCGGCTTCCGTCAGTGGTTGCCGAAACGCCGGGGCAAGACACAAGCCGACGGGACCATCGGCTCCCTCCTGGCGCGTAAGCGTAATCTTCGGCCAGAGACACGTCCGGCCACATTGGGGCGCGCGAGTCGTTCGCCCCGACCGGTATCGGAAGCCACTGCCAGGAG
>DMTJ01000133.1 GCA_003477185.1 Lentisphaeria bacterium | reverse complement strand
CCTTGCTGCCAGTCAAGGTGAGCCCCTTCTCGCCGGCACCCCACAGCACGCTGTGGACCAGCGCAATAATCTGTTGGTCACAGGCTTTCCCGTTTAGAAAATCACGATATTGATCCAGCAAATGGGAATCATCGATCCGTAGCAATCGACGTAGCCCCTTGCGAAGTTGCATCTCTTGCTTCGGCTCTAGCTCAATCTCTCGGTTCGTGGCCTGATCCAAGGCCATCGAAGGCAACACTAACCGATAGATTGCATCAGGAGTATCGCACAGCAGTGCATTCAGGAGCTCTGTAAGCTCTGGCCGGCGCTGTTCCACCTCCCAAAGCGCCCTAAGCTCCTGCTGTATTCTGCGCGCCTTCAAACGCCGTGCAGCGATCCCTATATTCGCCAGCACTGTCTCTGACGCTTGACGCTCCAGTTGTACAAAGCAGCCAGCAGGAACGTATGGCATGCCCGCACTGATCTGATCATCAATCCGCCGGCTGCGGTTTGACGAGAAGGCGCGGAAGCGGTCAGCGTAGTTAAAACGATCATGCTGCGGCGCGATGTAATCGAGAATCGTGAGATGCGATTTATTATCGAACGTTCTGAGTCCACGGCCAATCTGTTGCAGAAAGATCGTCAGGCTTTCTGTTGGACGCAGCAGCAAGACTGCGTCAACGAAGGGCAAGTCCACACCTTCGTTATAGAGATCGACCGTACAGACGAGTTGCAACTCTCCAGTTTGGAGGCGACGTTGCGCAGCGATTCGCTCTTCCCGTGATGTTTGGCTCGTCAACGCGATTGCCCCAATTCCACGTTCAGCGGCGAAGGCTGCCATATGGTTCGCGTGCTTGATACTCACGCAAAACGCTATTGCCTTCATCACCTGCAATTCTGCGACATAGTTCTTTGCTTGCTCCAGCACCCAGCCAGCGCGCTCATCGGAACAGAGACGGTCGGTCAATTGCGCTTGGTCGTAGCCCGTGCCACGCCATTGAACGTCTTCCAGGCTCAGCCCTGGAAGATCGGAAATCCCGTAATAGTGGAATGGCACGAGGAGCTTACCGTCAATCGCATCGCCAAGCCGTAGTTCGTGCGTGTACGTTCCAGCGAAGCGGGCTCGAATATCGCCTCCGTCAAGGCGCTCCGGCGTTGCAGTCAAACCAAGCAAAGAGACTGGGCGAAGATAGTCCAGGATCTCCTCATAGGTCTGAGCCTTTGCATGATGTGCCTCGTCGAGTACTACGTAGTCGAAGTGATTGGCGGGAAGTTGGCCCAGTTGTGACCGCCAGGACTGAACGGTACAAAAGACGTGTTTATCTTGGGTGAGGCGGGTTTGACCGGTTTTGATTTCTCCAAAGCTCCCGTCCCGCAATACGGCGCGAAACGAATCGCATGCTTGTTTGAGTATCTCCTCCCGATGAGCAAGAAACAGCAAGCTCGGCCGTCGGTTGCAGCCTCCCTTTGCGAACGCACGGTAATCGAAAGCGGCGATCATGGTTTTGCCTGTCCCCGTTGCCGCGATGACCAAATGGCGATCCTTGCCAGCAGAACGTTCGTCGGCGATGTCTTCAAGAATCGCTTTCTGAAAGGTATAGGGCCGCAAGTCAAAGAACGTAGGCAATGCGTCCGGCTGGGCTCGTTGAGCATTCAGCGCAGCATGAAACTCAGATACGGAATCCAAGGTGCAGCGAGTAAACTCCACCTCATCGCGCCAATGTGATTCGAACGTCGCGGTTGCTTGTTGCCACAGGTATGGCAGTTGTGCCTGGCTAATTTTGGCCGTCCATTCGAGCCCCTCGTCAATGGCATGCTTGGAGAGGTTCGCAGACCCGATGTAGGCACTGCCGAATCCTGTATGCCGGTAGAACATGTAGGCTTTGGCATGCAACCGCGTGCGGTGCGTATCGTACGAAACACGAACTTCGGTGTTCGGGAGTTTGAGTAGTTCCTCAATGGCCCGAATATCAGTTGCTCCCATATAGGAGGTAGTCGCGATGCGTAGCCGCGGCCCTAATTCTGCTGGCGTCGCAGTAAACTCCCTCAACGCATCCAATAACGGGCGGAGTCCGCTGAACTTGATGAAGGACACCAACCAGTCTGCGCGATCGCAGCTTTGTAGCTCGCGCACAAGTTGAGCACGCAACGATGGTGAGCGACTGGAACCTGTTAGAAGGGCGGAGAGAGCAAGAGGTGTCTCCGGGCGCGAAACCGACTTCGTGCCGATCTGCGTTAGTGACTTGGCGGGGACCAGCGGTAGCTTCTTTTCCGCGAATAGGCTCTGCACAAGCCGGCTGAGATCCGCCGTGGTCACAGCTTGGCCGGCGAAAGAAGACAACGTCTGTGCCAATTCGTGTGCATAATAGGCTGCCACACGGTCATACAGTTCCGCTGGGTCAACCTTTTCCCAGCGGACGTTGGGGTTCTCGCCTCCGAGTACTTCTCGGAGTTCTTCAGTGGCCAGCCTGTCGTAGAGACCTTCGGGGAACCTCTCGCTCTCGTCGTGATTGGAATCGGAATGCGACATGAGTTCAGTCCGCCTTGATGCCGAATTTGAGGAGTTTGCGAGGCATGACGTCATCAAGGCTGAGGATGTCTTCATCGGTGAGTTCGATCAAGTTGTAGGTGTATTTCCGGTAAATCCCCAGCTTTGTCTTCTTGCGTTCGGTGTAGCGCGGATCATTTTCAAGCCCCCAGTACTCGATGTACACTTTCCCTTCGGGCAGATAGAAGTCGCAGTAGACGTCTTCCTCTATTGGAAGTTTGCGCTCATAGGCATGAACCAGGCCCGTTACGTAGAGCCAGTTATCGATCGCCATTTCGGCACGTGAACGGACGTAGTGGCCATCCATTGTACGAATCCGTGCTTCAAACTTCTCGCGAAAGCTCGCGATCTCTTGGGCATCCGTCTTGGGGGCGTTACGCTGTACAGGTGGCTCAGCCGTTGCTCCAGTGATGTCGCTGACATTCTCCACTAGGACGGGATTGTTGACGATGTCGTCGGGCCACGTTGCGTAGGGTACGCCGGAACTGTGATGCTCGCGTTCATAGCCTCCTACGCGTTTCCCGGCGGTTGTCACGTGCCACCCCTTAACACCTCGCTCGATCCAGCCGATCTCTGCAAGAAGCTTGTTCATTCGTCCGGCACTGAGCTGAAAATGGACGCCGAGCTTGGTTGAGTTTAGTGGCGTATCCTGCACCTGCGCGACTTCAAACAAGTCGGCAGGCCAGACGATATATCGGCCGTAGTTGCTCGACTCCCGGTATTCAGCACCGGCCTCTTGGCCGGCATCGGTCAGGCACCAGGCGTCGTCCTTTTTGACCAACAGTCCTGCTTTCATGAGCTTGCCGAATACCTCGCGATTGCTGCACCCGATCTTCTTTGCTACGGCCGAGGCTGATATCTTCTTCGTTGCCATTTGAAACCTTATCCTAGTGAAACTCTTTAGAGCCGCGATAGGCGCCGGCTAAAAGCGCAATAAGTCGTTGTCAGAGATAGGAGCCAGCACCTCGACAAACTCACCGGACACACGGAATTCCTCCGCATCATCGGCTTCGATTCGAATCTCATCAAAAGCGGGATTGCGCGGTTTAAGTACAATAGCGCCTTGGCGCTCTTCACCATCGACAAGCGCCTGTGGGGCTCGTTGGTACTCCTTAACTGTTAGCCCACTTGCGAAGTCAGGATCATAGATCGAATGGTGCTCTACCAAGAGCAGCCGGCCATTTCGGGAGCCACCAGGGGATCGCCGAAAAAGACACCAAGAGTCGCTGGGGATCTTAGGCTCCATGGATTTCCCCTTCACCGGGGCGACAAACAGGTCGTCCAATCGGCCAGGACGCTCGACCTGCATCCAGCCGGCAGGAAGGCCCTCACCGATGGACCATAGAAAGCCGCCAGCAGCTGCGGCCATGTCCAGAATCGGTACAGCTTGAACGCCGGATGGCTCGGATGCAAAAATGGCCAGCCCGCCCCCTTCTTCAGCTTCTTTGATCTTCTCCCTCTGACGATAGCAATAGATCAAGTAGTCAATTAACTCCTCCGTCATATGCCTGAATGCCAGTTGATGCTCGGCCTTCACGTCTCTCGAGAATTTGAAAAGCCCATCATGCACTTTGAACCACTCAGATCCGCTCCAAGCTCGTATCGGGTTCTTCTTCCAATAGCTGAGGCGCCCCTTGGGCGACTCCAGGTTATCCCGTACATTCAGGTCGACGCGCAAGCCTGGAGAGCGCTGAATGAATGCGATACTCTCGTCTGCCAGTGCTTGCAGATTCATGCCTGACCAAAATACTTTCTCACTGAGCATAACCTGCAATGTCACTGCCTTGAAGCACTTGCTCATAGACGTGCTCTGTAAAGCTGAAAACCACCGACCATGCTCATCCAGCACCTCCGCTTCCTCTGGTAACAACTGCGTTTCCTCTGTCAGAAACTGAAACCACGGCTTCATCGACTTCTTCAGTTTGCCCCCCAAGCGAGCTAGCTCCGCCGCACTTGGCCTGCTGCCTCTTGCATCGACCAGTTCCCGAAAGAGACGTATCGTCGGATTCGTCTGGGTGCGGCGGATCAGTGTTTCGAGAAGATCGATGGCCTCCAGGTCAATATTTATCTCCGCATAGGGCGACTCCAGAACGGCTCGCTTCAACGCGGCAACGAGTCCCTCCTTCATGTCAGCAGAAGCGTACGTCATTAGCGTCCGCAGCCTTTCCAAAAACATGCGATGATTCCCGACAAAATCGATCACGGTCAAATGCTCTTTGTCTTGCGCGGCTCGTAGCCCACGCCCTAGTTGTTGAAGAAAAACCACATTCGATTCCGTGGGCCGGAGCATCATGACTCGGTCAACCTCCGGAACATCCACCCCTTCGTTAAAGACATCCACGGAACAAATCGCGTCGAGTTGGCCAGCCGCGAGTTCCTCTAATGCCTCAGCTCGATCATCGCTTCCAGGGCCCGAGTGCACCGCCTTTACGCGGACACCTCGCTTAAGGAGGTAGTCTCGGACGTACTTGGCATGCTCGATCGAACAACAAAACACCAGCGTCCGCGTACCATGATACGTATTCCAGGCATTCCATGCAGTGCCCATGCGGCCCTCGCTTCGCAACGCCGCGTCAAGTCGAGCTTGATCGAATCTGCCTCGTCTCCAAGGGATTCGGGCGGCGCTGTAATCAACGGTATCTGCCAAGCCAAAATACCGAAACGGTACAAGATGCTCATCACGGATCCCCACATCCAATCCAGCTTCAAAAACAATGTTATCATCGAATTGGCCAATGACATCGCCACCGTCCG